>CAZFBC010000033.1:0-15697 GCA_964517245.1 uncultured Eubacteriales bacterium
TCGGTCACGTTGGAGATCCCCCTCGCCGGGCTCGCGCCGGGGACCTATTACCTGTACATCAACGCCGAGGACCGCACTTCCGGGACCCTGGCCAGCGCCCGGACGACGCTGGTCGTTTCGGGGGATTGAAGGCCACCCCGAAAGCCCCGCCCCGGGGCCGAAAAAGGATCTTTTACGGACCCCCGAAATCGGCCTGAATCCAATTATTTGGATAAGTCCAAAAAATCGTAGATACGAGCCGCCCGCTTATGCGTTAAATCATTGATAATAATGGCAATTAAACTGTGCAATTATTGGCATGATACTTGCTAAATAAAGGGCTTGGACGTACCATGAATAACTATCAAATCTTTCCAAACAAGGAGGTGAGAACAAGAGGAAGATCTCACATGAGGGAATCAGGAGGGGTAGGAGCTCATTGTTCTTGCTCCGGGGCGGCACCCGCCGCCCTATGGCCATTGGTTTTTCACATCAAGGAGGACTCATTTTGAAGAAAAGTCTGGTTTTCGCGATCCTCGCGCTGTTCGCGGCCGGGATCGCCTTCGCCCAGGTCGCTCCTTCCGCCAAGATCGAGGGGAAGGTTTCCGACGACCAGGGCGCGCCGCTTCCTGGCGTCTCCATCGAAGCGACGAGCCCCAAGATGGTGGGCAGGGCGACCGCGGTCTCGGACGCAGACGGCTCGTTCCGTCTGTTCTCCCTGCCTTCCGGAACGTATGAGATCACGTTCAGCCTGCAGGGATTCAAGACCCTCATCCGCTCCGGCATCGTCGTCCAGCTGTCCCAGACGCTGAACATCTCCGTCCAGCTGTCGCAGGCGGCTCTCGAAGAGCAGGTCACGGTCATCGGCCAGAGCCCGCTCATCGACGTCAAGAGCACGGTCAAGGGCCAGACCATGACCAAGGAAGTGTTCATGAGCCTGCCCCGCAGCCGGAACTTCGACGGCCTGCTGAGCACGGTCCCCGGCGTCCAGTACGAGAGCAACACCGGCGGCCTGTCGGTCGACGGCGCCACGGGCACCGAGAACATGTGGTACATGGACGGCGCTGACATCACCCAGGCCCACATCGGCACGCGCGCCCAGAGCGCGGTCATGGAGATGGTCGAAGAGGTCAAGGTCACCGCGTCGGGCTACAGCGCCGAGTTCGGCGGCTCGATGGGCGGCGTCGTCAACGTCATCACCCGCTCCGGCGGCAACGCGTTCCACGGCGACATCATGGGCTACTACGAAGACAACGGCATGCTCATGCAGGGCAAGGCCCGCGACTACCTCCGCTGGAACCCCTACGAGGACGATGTCTACGAGTACGTCAACGACGACGACCTCTACTGGTCCGGCGGCCTCGACCGCGACAACTACAAGCGGTTCGAGGGCGTCTTCAACCTCGGCGGCTACATCCTCAAGGACCGCCTGTGGTTCTTCGGGGCCTTCAACCCCGTCTATTCACGGACCTACGGCGACCGCTGGTTCATCTCCGACGGCGACCCGGCCCCGACCTACGAGTTCTACAGCAAGAACTACGCTTGGAACGGCCAGATGAAGCTGACCGCCGCCCCGTTCAAGGGCATGCGGATGTCGGCGTCGTTCGTCAACAACTTCTCCAAGTACCGCGGCGAGATCCCGAGCATCCTCGGGACGAGCAGCAAGACCTACGGCGGCTTCGGCATGGAAGCCTGGAATCTGGCCGGCTACAACTATCCCAACATGAGCGCGGCCTTCATGCTCGACTACAGCGCCAGCAACAACTTCCTGATCAGCTTCCGGGTCGGCTACGCCATGCAGGACCAGACCGACCAGCAGATCGGGAACGACTTCACGACCTACTACAACAACTACAGCAGCTACGTCTACGAGGACGACCCCTACTTCCAGGAGAACGACCTGCTGTACTACGCCGGCCCCATCAACTACGCCGGCAGCCGCATGATCCTGACCAAGCAGAAGAGGGAGAAGTACTCGAGCAACCTCGACTTCTCCTATTACGTCAGCCTCGGCGGCGAGCACGCCTGGAAGGCCGGCGTCCAGCTGATCCGCGACCAGGAAGACTACGCCAACTCGGCCCTCTATCCCATGGTCAACCTCTACTGGAACCAGACCTGTACGGCCCTCGCCGCCTATGGCGTCGACCCGTTCCGGGGCGAGTACGGCTGGTACTACAACCGCGGCTCCTTCACCTCCCCCTACGGCTACGCCTGGGACATCTTCCGCAACAGCTGGGCCATCTACCTCCAGGATTCCTGGACGATCGGCGGCAAGCTGACCATCAACGCGGGCATCCGGACGGAAGCCGAGTACATCCCGTCCTTCAACCCCGATTTCCCCGGCAAGCCGGTCGACTTCGGCTTCGAGGACAAGCTGGCCCCCCGGCTGGGCCTGGTCTATGACGTCCACGGGGATTCCTCCCTCAAGATCTTCGGCAGCTTCGGCATCTACTACGACGTCATGAAGCTGTACCTGGCCGAAGGCTCCTACGGCGGGTTCAAGTGGATCTCCGACTACTACACCCTCGACAACCCCTACTTCTGGGACATCGCCGACGAGTACGTCGCCGGCCTCGACACGCCGGAAGCCCGGGCCGACCAGGCCGAGGGCGGCACCTACATGGGTTCGATCAACTTCCGCATCCCCTCGTTCGACACCACCGACCCGAACCTTCTGCCCGTGGCCCAGAGAGAGGTCTCGATCGGCGCCGAGCAGAAGCTGTCCGAGGACCTGTCCCTGTCCGCCCGCATCGTCCAGAAGCACCTCATCCGCACCATCGAGGACGTCGGCATCGAAGGCCTCGGCGGCGAGCACTACTACAACGCCAACCCCGGCAGCGAGTGGATCTCGAACCTGCTCGAGGAGGAGCTCAGCTCCTACGACGCCGAGGGCAACCTCATCACCGGCGACATGTACTGGGATGCCCCCAAGGCCAAGAGAGAGTACCTCGGCCTGAACCTGTCCCTCGAGAAGCGCTTCAGCAACAACTGGCAGGGCGGCCTCAACTACACCCTGAGCAAGGTCAGCGGCAACTACAGCGGCCTGTCCAGCTCCGACGAGAACGGCCGCAACTCCCCGAACGTCGAGCGCTTCTTCGACATGTGGTTCATGATGTACCTGCTCAACGGCGAGCTGCTCGACGGCCCGCTGCCCCAGGACCGGACGCACTACATCAAGGCCTACGGCTCCTACGCGTTCCCGTTCGGCCTGACCGTCGGCGTCGTCGGCTACGGCCGCAGCGGCCTGCCGGTCAGCACCCAGCTCAGCATGCGCAACACCTACATCTACCCCAACGGGTACGGTGACATGGGCCGCACGCCTTTCACCATGTGGGGCGACCTCTTCCTCGAGTACACCCTGAAGATCGCCGGCAAGTACAACGTCGGGCTCAACTTCCAGGTCAACAACTTCACCAACACCAAGACCATCCAGGCCTACTCGCGCGTGCCCAACCGGAACACCATGTGGATCGAGGACTACCAGATCCTGTCCAAGACCTACGACTGGGAAGACGCCCTCTACAACGACCCCGACGACACCTACTTCGTCAACACCGCGTACGGTCTCTGGAGCTCCCGTTACGGAACCTGGTCCGCCCGCGTCGGCGCCCGGTTCTCCTTCTAAGCAGCAGCACCAGCAGTACAAGCAGAAGCACGAAGGCCCGCCCCCCGAACGGGGGGCGGGCCTTTTTTTTGGTTCTTCTCCTAATTCCGGGAACCTCCCTCACGGGGATCTGCGAGGCGAATTCCATCACCGCCCCGAGAGGGTATCCCGGAGATGGGAGAAGAACCTTTTTTTTATCTCAGCGAGGATTCGAGGGCCCGGAGCTCGGCCTCAGCGGCCCTGATCGCGCCCGGGCTTTCCCCTTTGGGATCAGCGAGATAGAGCTTCAGATAGCGGACGGCCGCGGCCGTGTCGCCGGCCCGCTTCGAGGCCACGGCGATGTTGATGTAGGCGCCCGGCGTGGGCTTGATGGCGATGGCCTGCTCGAAGCTGGCGATGGCGTTGGCGTGGTCGCCGAGGACCCCGTAGGCGACGCCGAGGTGCTGGCGCAGGACGTGGTCTTCGGGGAAGTCGGCGATGAGCGCCTTGTAGATCCCGACGGCCGCGGCGACGTCCCCGCCCGTCGCCAGGCTCAGGGCCAGGTTGGCCCGCAGGAACTTGTTCTCCGGCTCCACGGCGACGGCTTTCTCGAGATAGCCGCGGGCCTCGGCCCTGCGGCCCAGGGCATCCAGCGCCGAGGCGGCGGCCGTGTAGGCGTCGACGTTGTTGGGCTCGAGGGCGATCGTCCGGTCCATGGCGGCCAAAGCCTCCGCCGGCCGGCCGAGCAGGAGATAGGTGTGCCCCAGCCGGACCTGGAGAAAGGCCGAGTCGGGGATCCTCTCCGCGCCCAACTGGAGGGTCGCCAGGGCCGCGTCGAACTTCTTCAGCCGGGCCTCGCACAGGGCCAGGTTGACGTAGCTCGCCGGAGATTCCGGCACCAGCTCGAGGAACCTGGCGTAGGCCTCGCGGGCCTCGTCGAGCCGCCCCTCCTGCTCGTGTCCCTCGGCGAGCTGTCTCAGCCGGAGGACGTCGATCTTGTCCTTGGGGTCGGCGCCGGCCCCGGCCCCGGTCGCCCCGCCCGAGAAGTTGACGTAGCCGAGCGACCTCAGCCGCTCCTCCTCCTCGGCCGTCAGCGCCCGTCCCGACCCGCCCCCGACCCCGGCCCCGGCCCTGACGACGGCCTCGAGCTTGCGCCCGAGCTCGGCGGCGACGCTTCCGGCGGCCGTGGCCAGGTTCCGGGTCTCGCCCGGGTCGGCCGCGAGGTCGTAGAGCTCGGGCCGGGGCGCCCGGATGTATTTCCACTTCCCCGAGACGAGCCCGACGAGCTCGGACCAGCCGTAGTTCTCGCGGGGGTAGAACGTCTCGATGTAGGCGTCGCGGTCGGCCTCCCTCTTCCCGGCGGCGAGCGGCACCAGGCTCTCGCCGTCGATCCCGTCCGGGACCGGCAGGCCGAGCATGTCCAGGACCGTCGGGAAGATGTCGGTCAGCCGGACGCGCGTCTCGACCGACCTGCCGCCGGGGAGGCGGCCCGGGGCGCTGACGATCAGGGGGACGCGCATGGTGCCGTCGTAGAGGAAGACGCCGTGGCCCAGCTCGACCTTCTCGCCGAAGGCTTCGCCGTGGTCGCCGGCCGCCACGACCAGCGTCCGGTCGAGGAGGCCCTTGTCGCGGAGCCGGCCGACGACCGCGCCGACCGCCTCGTCCATGAAGGCGACCTCGCCGTCGTAGGGGTTCCGGGCGAACTCCCGGTCGTACGGCGCCGGCGGGCGATAGGGCAGGTGCGGGTCGAAGAAGTGGACCCAGGCGAAGAACGGCTCCCCCGCCTGACCGTCGAGCCACGAGGAAAAGAGGGCCGCGACCGCGTCGGCCGGGCGCTCGGAGTTCACCGGCTTGAAGGGCTGGCCGGCCTGGAAGCTGTCGTCGTAGACGGCGAAGCCCTGGCCGATGCCGAAGCGCGAGTCGACCGAGAACGAGGCGACGAAGGCCGCCGTGCGGAAGCCCTTCCCGCCGAGGACCTCGGCCAGGGTCGTGTGCTCGGGCCCGAGGACGTAGCTGCCGTTGTTGTGGACGCCGTGCCCGAGCGGGTCGAGGCCGGTCATGATGGAGCAGTGGGACGGCAGGGTCAGCGGGGCCTGGGCGTAGACGCTCCGGAACAGGACCCCGCCGCGGGCCAGGGCGTCGAGGTTGGGCGTTTTGGCCGCCGCGTAGCCGTAGCAGCCCAGCCGGTCGGCCCGGGTCGTGTCCAGGGTGATGAGGAGGACGTTGAGGCGGCCGTCCCGCCCGACCGGGCCGTCGGCCGTTCCCCGCCCTAGGAAAAAGACCGCCGCGACGGCCGCCGCGACGGCGAGGGCCCCCGCGGCCAGAAGGAGGCGGGCGCGCTTCCCGCCGGCCATGGCCGGGGCCCTACTTCCGGATGGCGTCGAGGATGCCCTGGGCCTGGGCCGTCCGCTCCGTCTCCGGCTCGAGCTTGATGAACTTCTCCAGGTTCTCGATGGCCTTGGGCATGTCGCCCTTGTTGAGATAGGCCAGGGCCACCCGGTAGTAGGGGTCGGGCCAGTCCGGCTTGATCTGGATGGCCATCTCGAAGTAGCGGATGGCGTCGTCGACCTGCTGGTTCGAGAAATAGATCTCGGCCACGTTGTAGGGCAGGTTCTCGTCCTGGGGGGCCATGTCGATCGACCTCTTGAAGTAATCCTGGGACTCGGCGAGCTTGCCCTGCTTGAGGAAGCACAGGCCGATGGCGGCCAGCCCCTTGGCGCCCATGGTCCGGCCCATGGCCGAGTCCGTGCCGGCCTGCTCGATGAGCTGGTTGTATTTCTCGATGGCCAGGTCGTATTCGCCCTTCTCCCGGTGGCAGTCGCCGATGTTCAGGAGGACCTGGTAGGCGCCAGGGTTCTTGGCCAGGAAATCCTCGTACATCATCAGGGCCGTGTCGTACTTGCCGTCCTTGAAGAAGGCGTTGCCCTCCTCGAGGACCTGGAAGGTCGCCTCGTCCTGGACGATGCCCGAGCCGGCCGCCTGCCTCTCCAGCTTGACGTTGACCTTGGGGTTCTTGCTGAGCTGGGAGACGCGGGTGCTCGTGGTCACGGGCAGATAGCCCGGGGCGCTGACGGTGATCAGCCAGCTGCCGGTCCCGACGCCCATGATGCCCCAGTCCCCCCGCTTGTCGGTCGTCGTCTCGAAGGTGCTGCCGCCGGGCTGGTCGAAGACGGCCACGACCTTGGCCCCCTCGACGGGCTTGCCGTCCTTGTCCAGGACCGCCCCGCCCATGCGGGCGATGCCCCGGCCGGCCTGGGCCAGGGCCAAGCCGGATACGAGAAGAAGGATCACGGCGCCGGCCGCGATTTTCGGGAGAAGACGGTGGTTCATCGATGCCTCCTGTGGCGGGTCGGACCCGACCCGTCCGCCTCCATTATCCCTTCCCGGCCGTTTTTTTTCAAGGCCGGGGCGGAAAATCCGCGGCCGGGCTCACAGCCGCCAGAGGTAGGAAGCCTTGAAGAACAGGCCCCTCTTCATCTCGAGGAAGCGGTCCGCGTCCCGGTACTCGCCCTCGAACCACTCGGTCCGGTCGTAGAGCGAGCCGTAGCCGAGCTGGAGGACCGTGCCGGGGATGTAGGTGAAGGAGGCCAGCAGGTCGGTCAGCATCTCCCGGCGGTAGGCGTTGTACTCGACGACGCCGCGGAAGAAGAGGTATCTGTTCGCCTGGTAGGTCAGCCGGCCCCGCCAGATGGCATAGGCGTACTCCCTCTCCCCGGTCGATTCCCGGGTGAAATCGGAGTAGGTCAGGCTGGCCGTCAGGTCGAACTTCTCCGAGGGCTTGTAGGTCACGCCGCCCATCAGGCGGTTGCCGGAGCCCTGGTAGGGCTCCTCGACGTACCGGATGGAGCCGCCCCGGGAAAAGAGGCCCCGCAGGTAGAGCGACTTGGTGACCTGGCTCAGGACCTGGACGAGGCCGCCGCCGGTGTCGAAGCGTTGGCCGAGAAAGACCTCCGTGGAATAGCGCCCCAGCGCCTGGACGGTCGTGTTGCCGGGCAGGAGGAAGGTCAGCCCCAGGGCGTCGTTGGTCTCGAAGAGCCCGCTCGGCAGGTCCTTGACGACGGAGCCGGAGAGGTTGGGGACGATCTTGCGGAAGAAGCGGCTTTTCGGATAGAACCGGGGCGAAACGGAGGCCTGGAGCCCGGCCACGCCCTGGCGCATCAGGTACCCGACATCGGTCTGGAAATCTTCGGATATGCCGTAAAATGAAATATTCAGGCCGAGGTTCCGGGTGTCGTAGAGGTAGTCGGCCCCGGCGGCGAGCCCGTCGGCCGGCGCGGTCTCGAGGTCGTCGGCCGGGGGGCGGGTCCAGGAGCCGAAGCCGTGGAAGCTGACCTGGCTCGACTTGCTCAGCCGCACCTGGCCGTCGGCGCCGGCCACCCGGTTCGACCCGCCGGCGTGGTCCCGGCCGGTGTAGAAGGCGCCGAGGTAGCCGTCGCTCCCGACGGCCCGCTTGTAGCGCAGGACGGCGAACCCCGCGTACCGGTCGTCCCCGTCCGCGAAGAGGGGGTCGCTTGCCGGCGACTCGTCGAGAGCGAAGATCGAGGCCACGGTGTCCCTCTTCCCCACCTTGCCCGAGAGCTTGAACCCGACGAGCGGATCGACGATGGTCCGGGTGTGGACGACCGCTTCCAGCGGGTCGGAGTCCGAGGCCCCGGCCAGCTGGAACATCTCGCTCCCCTCGAGGAAGAACGGCCGCTTCTCGGGGAAATAAAGGTCGTAGCGGAGGTTGACGTCGACCTGCCCGGCGTCGGCCTCGATCTGGCTGAAGTCGGGGTTCCACGTCCCGTCGAGGATGAGCTGGGAGGTCAGGCCGAGCTTCCCGGTCAGGTGGGCGCCGTGGGACGCCGCGCCGCCGACGAGGGCGCCGTCGACGCGCTCCGCGCCGTCCTGGTAGGTGTAGGCCGGCAGGATCTCGAGGAGGGTGTAGCGCTCGATGTCCTCGAGCTCGAGGGGCATCATCTGGGTCAGGAAGAAGTAGCCGCGGGCCGGGTCGAGGGCCGGGTAGGAGCTGTGCTCGGAGCGGCGCGAGACGCGGCGCTCGAAGAAGATGGACATCTCGACCCGCTTCTTTCCGGCGTAGCGGATGCTCTTGAAGGGCACGGCCAGCTCGACGCTGTAGCCGTCGGCGTCGATCCGCCCGGCGCTCGACCAGACGAAATCGACGCTGAAGTCCTCGTTGCCGCTGGCGAAGCGGCTGTCGGTCTGGATGCCGAGGGGATTGACGTAGAAGGCGTAGAGGGACTGGGCGTCGTTGAAGCTGTCGAGGTTGATGCAGATGAAGTCGTCCGAGCGGATGGTGTCGCGGTCGGCCACGGCGGCCTTGATCTTGTCCGGCTCCCGGTCGTAGCACTTGAAGGCGAAGTAGAGGTTCTCGGCGTCGTAGGCCATGAAGGCGACCGTCCGCTCGCTCGCGTCGCGGTCGAAGTCGGGGATGAACGTCTTGAGCAGCTCGACCGAGGGGGCCTCGGCCCAGACGGCGTCGTCGAGCCGTCCGTCGATCGCCGGCGGGGCGGCGGCCCGCAGAGGGCGGAAGAAGCCCGCTTCGGGCGCGGACGCCCGCGCGGCGCCCGCGAGGAGGGCCAACAGGGCGGCCAGGAGGATGGGGCCAGGAAAGCGCACGTGCTTCATCGTCGTCCTTTCCGGCGGATCGGCCTCCGCCCGGCTTCGCCCCACTTTAGGGGAAAGCCGCGGCCGAGTCAACGGGTCCCCGCCCGCCCCTTCCTTGGCGGCGGGGAGTTCTGGTAGAATGGCCTCAAGAGAGGTCCCCCGATGAAACGCCGGCCCGGTATCGCCCTCGCTGCGGTCCTCGTCCTCGCCGCCGTCGCGGCCGCCCCGTCCGCCTGTTCCCGCCGTGAGCGGGAGCCCGCGCCCTCGCCCGCGGCGGCCCCCCCGACAGCCGAGTCGCTCCGCCTGAGGGAGACGACCGTCCGCAACGTCACCGACCGCCCGGTCGCCTACACGGTCTACCGGTCCGGAGAGCCCGGGGCCGGCGAGGCCCGCGAGATCGCGCCCGGGGCCGTCGACCGGTTCCGCACGGCCTCCGTCCTCCAGGTCGAGTTCCACACCGGCCTGAAGGAGGCCGTCTACTCCCTCGACCCGGGCAGCCCCTACACCTTCCGCCACGACGAGGGCGACGCGATCGACCTCTTCCTCGGCTCCCACGGCCGCGACGACGCCGTCGACCTCGCCCCGTACGTTCCGACGCCCGAGCCCGTCGTCGACCGGATGCTCGAGCTGGCCGCCGTCTCCCGCCAGGACGTCCTCTACGACCTCGGCTGCGGGGACGGCCGCATCGTCATCACGGCGGCCCGGCGCTACGGGGCGAGGGGCGTCGGCATCGACATCGACAAGGGCATGGTCGAGGCCTCCGAGAGGAACGCCGCGGCCGCGGGCGTCGAGCGGCAGGTCCGGTTCCTCGTCATGGACGCCACCAAGGCGGACATCTCCGAGGCGACGGTCGTCAGCCTCTACCTCCTCCCCGAATCGAACGCCCTGATGCGCCCCATCCTCGAGGCCCAGCTCCGGCCGAAGAGCCGGGTCGTCTGCCACAACTACGCCATCCCCGGGTGGGAGGCGAAGCAGGTGCGGATGGAGACGGTCCCGGACGAGAGCGGCGCGGACCACTTCATCTATCTCTACGTCCGCTGACCGGCCGCCCTTCCATGTTGCAAGGCGGAAAAAAAAGAGGCGCCTCCGCGCGGCGGAGGCGCCTCTGTCGTTTCGGGAAAGAATCCGGGCTAGAACGCGAAGCCCAGGGTCGCCGCCCAGACGCCGGACTTGACGTCGAGCGCTTCCTCCCCCTCGGCCATCGCGATGACCTTCTTCAGGCCGAGGCTGTAGCGGACGTCGAGGTGGAGCTTGCGCCCGAGGCCCAGGCCGGCCCCGAAGATGGCCCCGTAGTCGTTGTTCTCGAAGAAGGACTCTCCCTCGGGAAGCTCGATCGTCTCGCCCTCCATCGTGATCTTCTCGCTGAGCTTGAAGCCGACGGACGGCCCGGCGAAGATAAAGGGCTGAATGCCCGGCAGGGGGAACTTGACCTTCAGAAGGAGCGGGATCTCGATGTAGTCGCCGTAGAGCTTGCCGGAGTAGGTCTCGTCGAGCTCGACGTATTCGTAGGTGGCCCCCTTCATCGTGTACAGGATCTCGGACTGGACGGTCACCGTCTTGCCGAGATTGAGGGCCAGGAAGACGCCGCCCACGAATCCGACCTTGGTCTTCAGGGTGTCCGTGATCGCGTCGGCGTCGGCGCCGGTCAGGTTGGCCAGGTTCCCTCCGACCTTGAGGCCGAACTGGACGTCGGCGGCGGCGGGCCGGGTCAGCCCCAGGGTCAACGCGAGGGCCGCGAGGGCGATTACCGTGATGGTTCTTTTCATGATGTCTCCTCTTAATGAATTATCCGATGTCCGGACGCTCATCGCGCATCCGGGTCCATTCTAAGGGCGGCGAGGCCCTCCGGCAATCCCCGCAAGGGGGGAATCGGCGGGGGCTTCCTTCCCACCCCGGGGGGTGAGGGGACGCAAGGCCTACAGGCCGACAGGCTTGAACCCGGCCTTGTCCTTGAGCGCCTCGACGTGGTCCTCGACGATCCGGCCCTGCATCTCCTCCTTGACCCTCGCCTCGAGCTCGGCGCGGACCTCCTCGAAGGGCCGGGTCTCCTTTTTCCGTTCGATGACCTTGATGATGTGGTAGCCGTAGGTCGTCTCGACGACGTCGCTGATCTGGCCCACGGGGACGGCGAAGGCGGCGTCCTCGAACGGCTTGACCATCTGGCCGCGGCCGAAGTCCTCGTACAGCCCGCCGTTCTCCTTCGACCCGGGGTCCTCGGTGTACTGCCCGGCCAGGGCCGCGAAGTCCTCGCCGGCCCGGGCCCGGGCGAGGAGGCCCTCGATCGTCTTCCGGGCCTCGGCCTTTTCCGCGTCGCCCTTGCCCTGGGTCAGGGCCAGGATGTGGCGCACGGTCGCGGTCTTGTCCTCCGCGTAGGCCCGGCGCAGGTCCTCTTCGGTGACCCGGGCCCCGCTCTCGACGACGCCTTCGAGGTAGGCGTTGATGAGCAGGCCCTCGCCGATGCTCTTCCGGACGTGGTCGATCGAGATGTCCGCCCCCTTCAGCGCGTCGAGGAAGGCCTGCTCGCCCCCGGCCCTCTCGTACTGGGCCCCGAGGGCCTTCTCGAGCTCCCCGTCCGGCACGGCCGTCTTGGCCGCGGCCGCCGCCGCGAGAAGGAGCCGGCGCTCGGCCTGCTGGGTCGCGGCCCCCTCGAGGAGGGTCTTCAGCTGCCCGGCGTCGAAGGCCTTGAAGCGGTCGGTCCGGGTGCCCATGTTGTCCCACATGGCCTGGACGACCTCGCCGGCGGTGACGGCGAACGTCTTGGTCTCGACGAGGACCGTCCGGGCCTCCGGGTCGAGCGCGGGGATGGCCACGGCGAAGCTCTTGGCCAGGACGTAGGCCGATGTCCCTTCCTTCGGGACGGCCTCTTCGGCCTTCGGGGCGCAGCCGGCGACGACCGCCAGAAGCGCGAACATCAGGGCGTATGTCTTCATCGGATTCTCCTTGGAACGAGCCGGACGCATGACGCCAGTTAATCACACTCGCCCGGCCGACGCAAAGGGTTTCTAGCCGGGGACGATCCGGTGGACCTTCTTCTTGCCGGCCTTGAGGATCAAGCCGCCGTCGGGGCCCAGGTCCGCCAGGGTCAGCAGGCGCTCGGCCGAGTCGATGCGCCGGTCGTTGACGTAGAGGCCGCCCTGTTCGATCATCCTCTTGGCCTCCTTGCGGGACGGGGTCAGGCCGACCTCGGCGAAGAGCCCGGCCGGGCTGATGCCCGCCTCGAGGCGGGACCGCGGCACGGCCGTCGTCGGCAGGACGTTGACGTCGCCGACGACGCCGTAGGTCTCGCCGTCGTCGCCCGCCTGCGGGGCCGCCCGGCCCCCGAAGGCGGCCGCGGCGGCCTGGCGCGCCTTCTCGGCCTCGAGCTCGCCGTGGGTGATCTTGGTCGCCTCGTAGGCCAGTATCCGCTTGGCCTCGTTGATCCCGCTGTCCCTGAGCGCCCCCAGCCGCGCGATCTCGTCGAGCGGCAGGAGGGTGAACATCTTGAGGA
Organism: uncultured Eubacteriales bacterium; assembly: GCA_964517245.1. GTDB lineage: Bacteria > Acidobacteriota > Aminicenantia > Aminicenantales > Saccharicenantaceae > RBG-16-66-30. The sequence continues at coordinate 12,657 of CAZFBC010000033.1, forward strand.
AGCGGACGACGTCGCGGTCGTCGCAGTCGACCCAGTACTGGTAGAAATCGTAGGGGCTGAACAGCGCGGCGTCGAGCCAGACGGCGCCCTGGGCGGTCTTGCCCATCTTGGCGCCGGTCGCCGTGGTCAGCAGGGGGAAGGTCAGGGCCTCGGCCGTCCCGCCCTCGACCCGGCGGATGAGGTCGACGCCGGCGAGGATGTTGCCCCACTGGTCGTCCCCGCCCATCTGCAGGCAGCACTTGTACTTGCGGTAGAGGGTCAGGTAGTCGTAGGCCTGGAGGAGCTGGTAGTTGAACTCGATGAAGGACAGCCCCTTCTCCAGGCGGAGCTTGTAGGCCTCGGCGGCCAGCATCCGGTTGACGCTGAAGTGGCGGCCGATGTCGCGCAGGAACTCGATGTACTTGAGGGGCATGAGCCAGTCGGCGTTGTCCACGGCGATGGCGCTCGCGCCGTCGAAGCGCAGGTAGCGGGAGAGCTGGATGTGGATGGCCTGGCCCTGGGCCCGGATGGTCCGCTCCTCGAGCATCTGGCGCATCTCGGTCTTGCCGCTCGGGTCGCCGACCATGGTCGTGCCGCTGCCGACGACGGCGATGGCCCGGTGGCCGGCCCGGCGGAGGTGGACCATGGCCATGATGGGGACGAGGCTCCCCGCGTGGAGGCTCGAGGCCGTGCTGTCGAAGCCGACGTAGAACGAGGCCTGGGCGCCGCCGAGCAGCCCGCGGACGGCGGCCTCGTCCGAGACCTGGGCGACGAAGCCCCGCGCCTTGAGCTCGTCGTAGACGTTATCGCTCATGAAGCGCCCTCCAGCCCCCTCTTCTTCAGCAGGGCCTCGATCCTCGGCTCGCGGCCGCGGAAGCGCTTGTAGAGGGCCATGGGGTCCTCCGTGCCGCCGCGCTCGAGGATGTTCCTGCGGAACGATTCGGCCGTGGCCCGGTCGTAGAGGCCCGTCTCCTTGAAGGCCTCGAAGGCGTCCGAGTCCAGCACCTCGGCCCAGATGTAGCTGTAGTAGCCGGCCGAGTACCCGCCGCTGAAGATGTGGGTGAAATAGGGGCTGAGGTAGCGGCAGACGATCTCGGGGACGAGACCGATCCGGGCCATGGCCGCCTCGTCGAACTTCACCGCGTCCCGCTCCCCGGCCTCGGCCAGGGTGTGCCAGTCCATGTCCAGGTAGGACGCGGCCAGGTACTCGGTCGTCTCGAAGCCCTGGTTGAAGAACCGGGCCTTCTGCATCCGGTCCAGCAGCTCGTCGGGGATGGGCTCGCCGGTCCGGTAGTGGCGGGCGTACGTCTTGAGGACCTCGGGGTGGGCGGCCCAGTTCTCCATGATCTGGGAGCCGAGCTCGACGAAGTCGCGGGGGACGTTCGTCCCCGACAGGCTCTCGTAGGCGCAGCGGGTCAGGATGCCGTGGAGGGCGTGGCCGAACTCGTGGAAGAGGGTCAGGGCCTCCTCGTAGCTGATCAGGGCCGGCTGGCCGGCCGTGGGCTTGGAGAAGTTGCCGTTGTTGGAGATGACGGGGCGGATGTCCCGGCCGTCCCGGATCGACTGCTCGCGGAAGTTGTTCATCCAGGCCCCGCCCTGCTTGGACGCCCGCGGGTAGTAGTCGACGTAGAGGACGGCCAGGTGCGACCCGTCGGCGTCCTTGACCTCGAAGACGCGCACGTCCTCGTGGTACTTCGGGACGTCCGTCCGCTCGGCGAACGTGATCCCGTAGAGCTTCGTGGCCACGGCGAAGGCGCCGTCGCGGACGTTCTCGAGCTGGAAGTAGGGCCGCAGGACCGTGTCGTCGAGGTCGTACTTGGCCTTCTTGACCTTCTCCGCGTAATACCACCAGTCCCACGGCTGGAGCTCGAAGCCGCCGCCCTCGGCGCGGATCATCGCCCGTATCTCGGCCGCCTCGGCCTTGGCCCGGGCCAGGGCGGGCGTCCAGAGCTTGTCCAGGAAGTCGTAGACCGCCCGGGGCGTCTTGGCCATGCTCTTCTCGAGGACGTAGTCGGCGTGCGTGGGATAGCCCAGGAGGGCCGCCCGCTCGACGCGCAGGGTGGCCATCCTCGAGGCCAGGGCCCGGTTGTCGAGCTCGCCGCCGTTCGCGCCCCGGCCGATGTAGGCCTTGAACATCCGCTCCCGGAGCTCGCGCTTCTCGGAGAACTGGAGGAACGGGATGAGGCTCGGCTTGTGGAGAGTGAAGACCCACTTCCCCGCCCGGCCGCGCTCGGCGGCCGCCTCGGCCGCGCCGGCCACGACGGCCGGGGGGAGCCCGGCCAGGTCGGCCTCGGCGTCCAGGACGAGCTCGAAGGCGTTGTTCTCCTTGAGCACGTTCTCGCCGAACTTCACCGACAGGACGGACAGCTCCTCGTTGACCTGCCTCAGGCGGGCCTGCTTGTCCGGGGGGAGGCCGGCGCCGCCGCGGACGAAGTCCTTGTAGGTCTCGTCGAGCAGGCGGGCCTGCTCCGTCGTCAGCTCGAGCCCGTCCCGGGCCTCGTAGACCGCCTTGACGCGGGCGAAGAGCGCGGCGTTCATGGCGATGTCGTCGGCGTGTTGGGCCAGCTTCGGGGCCAGCTCCTGGTCGATCCTCTGGAGCTCCTCGTTGGTGTGGCTCGAGGTCAGGTTGTAGAACACTCCGGCCACCTTGTTGAGCAGGCCGCCGCTCCTCTCCAGGGCCTCGACCGTGTTGGCGAAGGTCGGCGGGGCGGCCTCGGCCGTGATGGCCTCGATCTCCCGCTTCTGCCCGGCCATGCCCTCGGCGAAGGCCGGCGGGAAGTGCTCGTTCCTGATCAGGTCGAAGGGCGGGACGCCGAACGGCGTCGCGAACTCGGCCACGAGGGGGTTGTCCATGGCGGGGGCCTCAGCGGCTTTCCTGGCGCAGGACGCGCCGGCGAGGACGGCCAGACCTATGACGAGGATCGCTCGGTTCCTTTTCATCGCGGGCTCCTTTCTCGTTCGGGGACACGGGAGAATGTATCAGAGACGGGCCGATCCTGTCTACCTCGGGCCGTCCGTCCCCGGCCGGCCGTCCCCGGCGGGAGTGAGGCCGGCTCCCCGCC
>CAZFBC010000034.1:0-15375 GCA_964517245.1 uncultured Eubacteriales bacterium
TGGGAAGACTTCTTCGGCCGCCAGAAGGCCGGCGACATCGTCAACGTCAAGATCGTCCGCCTGACGGACTTCGGGGCCTTCGTCGAGATCGTCCCGGGCATCGAGGGCGTCGTCTTCACCGCCGAGCTCGACGAGAAGAAGCTCGAGAAGCCCTCCGACGCCTTCGCCGTCGGCGACGAGCGCAAGGCCAAGATCATCCGGCTGAACCCCAAGGCCAAGAAGATCTCCCTGAGCTTCAAGCAGGCCGTCTACGACCTGGAGAAGCAGGATTTCCAGCGCTTCATGGAGACCCAGAACGACCGGATGACCCTCGGCGACATCATGAAGGACCAGCTGAAGGGCTTCCGGGCCCCGAAGAAGCGGATCAAGAAGGAGGACTCCCATGATTAAGGCCGACCTGATCAACACGATCTCCCAGGAGCTCGACATCCCCAAGCAGGAAGCCGAAGAGGGCGTGAACCTGTTCTTCGAGACGATCCGCGAGGCCATCCTCCGGGGCGAGGAGATCGAGATCCGCGGCTTCGGCAGCTTCCGCTTCCGCAAGCGGACCTCCCGGGCCGGGCGCAACCCGCGCACGGGCGAGCCGGTCAAGGTCCCGCCGAAGAAGGTCCTCTATTTCAAGCCGAGCAAGCTCCTCAAGGAGCTGATCAACAGGTGACGCGCTACATCGCCGCGCCCTGGAGGGCGGACTACGTGCGCCGGGACGCGTCCGCCGAGCGCTGCGTCTTCTGCGAGGCCCTCAAGGCCCGCGACGACCGGGCCCGGGCCGTCCTCCTCCGCGGCCGGCGCAACTTCGTCCTGCTCAACAGGTATCCCTACACGCCGGGCCACCTCATGATCGCGCCGGCCCGGCACGAGGCGGACTTCGCCGGCGCCCGCCCGGACGAGCGGGCCGAGCTCGCCGACCTCCTGCAGGCCGCCCTGCGCGCGCTCCGCAAGGCCTACGCCCCCCAGGGCTTCAACGTCGGGATGAACCTGGGATCGTGCTCCGGCGCGGGCATCGCGGGCCACTACCATCTCCACGTCGTCCCCCGCTGGACGGGGGACTCCAACTTCATGCCCATCGTCGGGGCCACCCGGGTCTTCATCGAGGACCTGGACACGACCTATCACAAGCTGCGTCCCCTTTTCGACGAAGAGCGGCGACGCCGCGAGCGAGCGGAACGGGCCAAGCGCCGGACCGCGGCTCCTCAGAGGTGAATCCATGCTGAAAACCATGAGACGCAACGTCAAGTCGCTCAAGCCCGTCCTCTGGATCGTCGTCGCGACGTTCATCATCGCCATCTTCGCCATTTGGGGCGGCGGCGGCCGGGTCGGCGAGGGCAGCCCGACCGACACCCTGGCTTCCGTCGGCGGCCAGAGGATCTCGGCCGACGAGTACTTCCAGGCCCTCCGCCAGCGGATCGAGGCCATCCAGAAGCAGTTCGGCGGCCAGATCAACGCCGGCCTCATCCAGCAGCTCGGCATCCCCCAGCAGACGCTGGAGCAGCTCGTCCAGCAGAGGCTCCTCCGGGAGATCGCCGCCGACATGGGCCTGCGGGCCACCGACCGCGAGGTCCGGGACCGCATCGTCGCCTATCCCGCGTTCCAGCAAGACGGCCGGTTCATCGGCTTCGAGGAGTACAAGCGCCTCCTGGACTACAACCGCCTGTCCCTGGCCGAGTTCGAGAGGAGCCTGCGGCAGGACCTGGTCACGGAAAAGGTCGTCCGCGTCCTCACCGCCGGCATCTTCGTCACCGACGACGAGGTCTGGGAAGCCTATCGGAAGCAGACCGACTCGGCCAAGATCGAGTACCTGGTCGCCGAGACGGCCAAGGTCGAGGTCGACGCCAAGCCCTCCGAGGCCGAGCTCCGGGCCCATTTCGACGGGAACGCGGCGGACTACAAGGTCCCCGAGAAGCGCGTCGGCGACTACGTCGTCCTGAGGACGGCCGACCTTAAAAAGGAAGTGGCGGTCAAGGACGCCGACATCGCCAAGTATTACAAGGACAACCCGACGCAGTTCCAGGAGCCCGACAAGGTCCGGGCGAGCCGGATCTGGCTGCCCTACACCGCCGCCGACAAGGAGTCCGTGCTGGCGGAGGCCCGGGCCGTCCGGGAAAGGGCGGCCGGGGGCGAGGACTTCGCCGGCCTGGCCCGGGCGATCTCCAAGGACGACCGGGCCGCTACGGGCGGCGACTGGGGGCTCTTCGACTGGCAGTCCCTGTCGCCCGCGGAGACCGAGGCCGTCCGGAAGCTCGACAGGGACGGCGTCTCCGGCGTCGTCGAGACCGAGACGGGCGCGGCCGTGTTCAAGGTCGTCGAGAAGGACCCGGCCGTGATCAAGCCCCTGGCCGAGGTCAGCGCCACGATCAAGGGCATCCTCGAGGAGGAGAAGGCCCGGGCCCTGGTCGCCTCGAGGATCCAGCGGCTCGAGAAGCTGGCCCGCAGGGAGAAGAGCCTCGACGTCGCGGCCCAGAAGGAAGGGCTCAAGCCGGCCTCGACCGGCCCCCTCGCCAAGGGCGACCCCCTGGGCGATTTCGACGGCTCCGGCGCCGTCAGCGAGGCTCTCTTCGGGCTCGGGGAGAAGGAGCTTTCGGCCCCCGTCTTCACCTACGCCGGGGAGGTCCTGGCCGAGCTCAGGTCCGTCGAGCCGGAGCGGCCGGCGACGTACGAAGAGGCCAGGGGCCGGGTCGAGGAGGACGTCCTCGACGCCCTGAAGAAGGACAAGGCCCGGGCCCGGCTCCTCGAGGCCGCGGCCTCCCTCAAGGACGACTGGAACGCCGAGGCCGTCAGGCTCCGGCTCGAATACAAGCTCGTCGAGGCCCACAAAAGGGAGCAGTACCTCGCCCTCGTCGGGGAGAGGCCCGAAGTCGACGACCTCGTCTTCAGCCTGCCCGTCGGGCGGGCGGGCGAGCCGGTCGCCGTCGACGAGGGCTACGCCGTCTTCCGCGTCCTCGAGCGGACGGAAGCGGCCCGGGAGGAGTTCGAGAAGGTCCGGGCCGAGCAGAGGGAGACCCTGCTCGAGCAGAAGAGGAACAAGTTCCTGGTGTCCTACATGGCCGGGGCCCGCGAGGAGAAGAAGACCCGGATCAACTACGACACCTTCCAGCGCATCAGCAGCGACGTCCTGGGCCGGTTCGAACAGACCCCCTGAGCCTCGCCGACCGGCCTTCGCCGATAACGAAGGAGCCTGGAAAGGAGACCGCCATGGAGACGTCCCCCAAATCCCTGCCCCCCGAAGCCTACAGGGAGCTGGCGCCCGGCGAGACGTACAAGCCCTACGTCCCGGCCGGCGCCCGGGTCCCCGAGGTCACGCTCCGTTCCGTCCTCTGGGGCCTGTTCATGTCCCTCTTCTTCACCTTCTCGATCGCCTACCTGGGCCTCAAGGTGGGCACGGTGCCCGAGGCGGCCATCCCCGTGGCCATCCTGGCGGTCGGCCTCGGCTACGTCTACAAGCGCCGGAGCACCATCCTGGAGAACGTCATCCTCCAGTCGATCGGCGCGGCCTCCGGGGCCCTGGTGGCCGGGGCCATCTTCACCATCCCCGCGCTCTACATCCTCGGGCTGCCCACGGACATCGTCAAGATCTTCCTGTCGACCTTCCTCGGCGGGTGTCTCGGCATCCTCTTCCTCGTCCCCCTGCGCCGCTACTTCTGCGTCGAGCAGCACGGCAAGCTGCCCTTCCCCGAGGCCACGGCCACGACCGAGATCCTGGTGTCGGGCGAGTCCGGCGGCAAGCAGGCCTGGGCCCTCATCCTCGGCGTCGTCGTCAGCGGCGTCTACGAGTTCCTGACCATCGGGGTGCGGCTCTGGGACGAGCTCATCACCTTCCGCTTCCTGCCGTTCATGGACAGCCTGGCCGTCAAGACCAAGATGGTCCTCAAGCTCGACGCCCTGTCGGCCTTCCTCGGCCTCGGCTACGTCATCGGCCTGCGCTACAACGCCGTCATCGTCGCCGGGGGGCTCCTGTCGCACTTCGCCTTCATCCCGGCCATCTGGTTCCTCGGCCGGCACGTCCCCGGCGCGGTCTACCCGGGGACCGTCCCCATCCTCGAGATGAGCGAGGTCCAGATCTTCAGCGCCTACGTCCGCAACATCGGCATCGGGGCCATCTTCATGGCCGGCGTCCTGGGCATCATCAAGTCCATGCCGGTCATGGTCAAGTCCTTCTCGCTGGGCTTCCGCGAGATCTTCAGGGGCCGGAAGGCCGGGGCCGCCGAACCGGCCCGGACCGACCGCGACCTCGGCATGAAGACGATCATCCTGGGCCTCCTGGCCACGTCGGCCGGCCTGTTCCTCTACTTCCTGTGGATCTCGAACCTCAAGCTGGCCGTCATCGGCGTCCTCATCTGCCTCCTGCTCTCGTTCCTGTTCACGACGGTCGCCGCCTACGCCATCGCCATCGTCGGGACCAACCCCGTCTCGGGCATGACCCTGATCACGATCATCCTGTCGAGCGTCGTCCTGCTCGGCGCCGGCCTGTCCGGGGAGGAGGGCATGGCCGTGGCCCTGCTCATCGGCGCGGTCGTCTGCACGGCCCTGTCGGTCTCGGGGAGCTTCATCACCGACCTCAAGGTCGGCTACTGGCTGGGCGCGACGCCGCGCAACCAGGAGCGGTTCAAGTTCGCCGGCGTGTTCGTCTCCGCCCTGATGGTGGGCGTCGCCATCTACATCCTGGACAAGGCCTTCTCCTTCCAGAGCGGGGCCCTGGCCGCGCCCCAGGCCAACCTGATGGCCACGGTCATCAAGTCGATGATGTCGCGCGAGCCCGTGACCTGGCTCCTCTACGCCATGGGGGCGTCGGTGGCCCTGGTCGCCGAGCTGGCCAGGGTGCCGCCGCTCGCCTTCGCCCTGGGCATGTACCTGCCCCTGCCCCTGACGACGCCGCTGCTCGTCGGCGGCTTCATCTCGCACCTCGTCAAGAAGTCGACCAAGGACAAGGAGCTGGCCGAGCGGCGCCACAACCGCGGCACGCTCATCTCCTCCGGCTTCATCGCCGGCGGGGCGCTCATGGGCATCGTCCTCGCCGTGCTCAAGCTGACCAACCTCGACCACCACATCAGCCTGGGCGTCTCCATGGTCCTGGAGGGCGGCCGCTGGGTCGACGGCGCCGCGGCGCCCTGGTTCACGGCCTACGGCCAGGTCATCGGCCTGGTCGCGTTCGCCCTGCTCTGCGGGTTCGTGTACTGGGACGCGCGGCGGACGAAATAGACGGAACGGAGGGACCCATGAAACAGACCAAGCTCCACGCGGCGGCCGGCCGGGCCGTCAACCAGGCGCTCCGGCTCAAGCCGGGCGAGCGGTACCTGCTCGTCACCGACACGCCGAAGCTGGAGATCGCCGAGGCCCTGGCCTTCCAGGCCAAGAGGGCCGGCGCCGAGGTGACGACCTACCTCATGACCGAGACCCTGCGGCCCATCACGGAGCCGACGCGCCAGTTCCAAGAGCTCATCCGCGGCGCCTCGGCCACGACCTACCTTCTCGAGGGCCGCTTCCCGGAGAAGCCCTTCCGCGGCTTCATGGTCGCCGAGGGCTCCAAGCACGGCCGGATCTGCATGATGCCGGGCATCACCCGGGACATGATGGAGCGGCTGGTGGCCATCGACTTCTCGGAGATGGCCGCCTTCACGCGCAAGGTCATGAGGGCTGTCAAGGACGCCGACATCGTCGTCGAGAACGCGGCCGGGACGAGGATCGCCTTCAGCGTCGAGGGGCGGACCTGGCACGCGGACGTCGGCGACATCTCGAAGAAGGGCGTGCACGGCAACCTGCCCGCCGGCGAGTGCTTCACGGCCCCGGTCGAGGAGACCTTCTCCGGCCGCATCGTCATCGGCCTCATCGACGACAAGCTCGGCCGCGGCGAGATGACCTTCGAGAAGGGCCGGCTCGCCGGCTTCAAGGGCCGGGGCGTCGCGGAGGTCCTGAAGACCGTCGGCGACGACCCGACGGCGCGCGTCATCGGCGAGTTCGGCATCGGCACCAACAAGGGCGCCCGGCTCTGCCCGAACATGCTCGAGGCCGAGAAGGCCTTCGGCACGGTCCACTTCGCCATCGGCGACTCCTACGGGCTGGGCAAGAACAAGAGCAGGTTCCACTTCGACGCCCTCGTCGACAAGGTCACCATCACGGCCAACGGGAAGACGATCGCCCGCAACGGCAAGTTCCTCATTTAGATCGGGGAACAGGCATCGTGTCCTCATTTGACAGGGTCATCGACCGGACCGGGTCCGAGTCGATGAAGTGGGTCTACCCCCGCAAGGTCCTCAAGGTCGCCGACGCCATCCCCATGTGGGTCGCCGACATGGACTTCGAGGCGCCGCCGGCCGTCGTCGAGGCCCTCCGCCGCCGGGCCGAGCACGGCGTCTTCGGCTATCCCATGGTGCCGCCGTCCTTCTGGCGGGCCGCGATCGGCTGGCTCTCGCGCCGCCACGGCTGGGACGTCCGCAAGGACTGGATGGCCCTGACGCCGGGCATCGTCCCGGCCCTCAACTACTGCGTCCGGGCCTTCAGCAGGCCGGGCGACGGCGTCATCATCCAGACGCCCGTCTACCATCCCTTCTACCACGCCATCGAGAACAACGGCCGGAAGGTCGTCCGCAACCCCCTCCTCTTCGACGGCCGCCGCTACGAGATGGACCTCGAGGACCTCGAGCGCAGGATCGACGCCCCCGGCCGGATCCTCATCCTCTGCAGCCCCCACAACCCCGTCGGCCGCGTCTGGACGCGCGGCGAGCTCGAGCGCCTCGGCCGGATCGCCGTCGAGCGCGACCTCGTCGTCCTCTCCGACGAGATCCACCACGACCTCGTCTTCAAGGGCGCCCGGCACGTCCCCTTCGCCGCGATCTCGCCCGAGCTGGCCGCCCGGACCGTCACCTTCATCGCGCCGAGCAAGACCTTCAACATCCCCGGCCTGTCGACGGCCGCGGTCGTCGCCTCGAACCCGGACCTCCTCAAGGGCTTCGAGGACGAGAAGGAGCGGGCGGGCATCGAGCTCGGCCAGGTCTTCGGCATCGTCGGCTTCGAGGCCGCCTACGCCCACGGCGGGGACTGGCTCGACGAGCTCCTGCCCTACCTCGAGGGAAACGTCGATCTCATCGAGAGCTTCCTCGCCGGGCGCCTTCCCGCGGTCCGGCTCGTCCGGCCCGAGGGGACCTACCTGGCCCTGCTCGACTGCCGCGGTCTCGGCCTCGAGCCCGCCGCGCTCGTCGACTTCTTCCTGAAGAAGGCCGGCGTCTACTTCAGCGACGGGGCGATGTTCGGCCCCGAGCTGGCCGGGTTCGTGCGGATCAACTTCGCCTGCCCCCGGTCGGTCCTCCTCGAGGCCCTGGAGCGCGTCGCCCAAGCCGTCGCGTCGCGGTGACCCCCCGTTTCGTGCTATCCTTCCGGTGACGCGTCCCCGGGGCGCGCGTCCCCCTTCTCTTCCAGGAGGTGCCCGATGATCTCGACGGGATCCCGCGACCGGCTCCGAAGCCGAAGGTCCGTGTCTTGGTTCGCCGCGCTCCTGGCCGCCGCGGCGGCGCTCCTCGTCTCGTGCGGAAGCGACCGGCCGCCGGCGCCCGCCGGGCCGGAAACCGCCTCCGCCTTCCCGCGCTCCGCGCCTCTGCCCCGCCGGGACGCCTTCTTCGGCCTGCACTTCGACCTCCATCCGCAGGCGACGGACACCTCGCTCGGCGCCGACGTCTCCGAGGCGAACGTCCGCGACCTCCTCGAGCGGGTCCGGCCCGACTACGTCCAGTACGACTGCAAGGGCCACGCCGGCTGGGCCGGCTATCCGACCGCGGTGGGCTGGGCCAGCCCGGGCATCGTCCGGGACAGCCTGGCCGTCTGGCGCAAGGCCACCCGGGACCTCGGCGTCGGCCTGTTCATCCACTATTCCGGGGTCTGGGACTCGAAGGCCGTCGCCGAGCACCCCGACTGGGCCCGCGTCGACGCCGACGGGAAGCGCGACCCCGACGCGACCTCGGTCTTCGGCCCCTACGCCGACGAGCTGCTCATCCCCCAGCTCAAGGAGGTCACGGCGAAGTACGGCCTCGACGGGGTCTGGGCCGACGGCGAGTGCTGGGCGGCCCGGCTCGACTGGTCGCCGCGGGCCCTGGCCGCGTGGCGGGCGGAGACGGGACACCGCGACGCGCCGCGCGACCGCACCGACCCGCGCTGGCTCGAGTGGAAGACGTTCCACCGCCGGGCCTTCGAGCGCTACCTCGCCCATTGGATCGACGCCCTCCACGCCGCCGACCCCGCCCTCCAGCTGACCTCGAACTGGATGTACACGACCTTCGCGCCCAAGCCGGTCGTAGCGAGGCTCGACTTCCTGTCCGGCGACTACTCGCCCGGCCTCTCGGTCGACCGGGCCCGGGTCGAGGCCCGCTACCTCGCCTCGACCGGCCGGCCCTGGGACCTCATGGCCTGGGGCTTCGACAAGGGCCGCGACCTCGGCTGGTCGATCAAGCCGGCGGAGCACCTCATGCAGGAAGCGGCCGTCGTCCTCATGCAGGGCGGCGGCTTCCAGATCTACCACCAGCCGACCCGCTCCGGCCGCGTCGTCGAGCCCGTCATCGCCCAGGAGCAGGCGGTCGCGGCCTTCTGCCGGGCCCGCGAGAGCGCCAGCCACAAGTCGACGAGCGTCCCCCAGGTCGCCCTGCTCCTCTCGGCCGAGAGCTTCTGGGACAGGTCGGAGGCCGTCTTCGCGCCGTGGGGCGACGTCTTCCTGGAGCTCGAGGGCGCCCTCCACGCCCTGCTCGGCCTGCACTATTCGGTCGACATCCTGGCCGAGCACCAGCTCGGGCCGCGCCTCGACGACTTCCCGCTCGTCGTCGTCCCCGACTCGCACAGGCTCTCGGACGACTTCCGCGGGGCCCTGACCGGCTACGTCGAGCGGGGCGGCAGCCTCCTGCTCCTCGGGGAAAGGTGCGCCCGGCTGTTCGAGCCCATCCTGGGCGTCGAGCTCGTGGGCCCGCCGGCCCAAAGGACCGCGGAGCTGGCGGCCGACGCGGGGACGGACATCGCCGCGGCGCGGGTCACGAACGCCGACGGCGTCTGGCAGAAAGTCGCCCCGACGACCGCCGAGGCCGCGGGGTTCGTCTTCCCGACCCGCGACACGGGCAGGGGCGGCGCGGTCGCGGCGACCGTCAACCCGTTCGGAAAGGGCCGGGTCGCGGCGGTCTACGGTCCGGTCGCCTCGATCTACTTCCGCTCCCACCACCCCTGGCTCAGGGACTTCATCGGGGGCCTCGCCGCCCGCCTCTTCCCCGAGCCCGCGGTCCGGGTCGAGGGCCCGCCGACCCTCGACGTCGCCCTCCGGCGGACCCGCGACGGCCGACTCTCCGTCCACCTGCTCAACACGGCCGGAATGCCCCTCCCCGACCGCCACGGCTTCACGGACTTCATCCCGCCCCTCGAGGACATCACCCTGACCCTCAAGGTCGGGGAGCGCCCGGAGAGCGTGACCTGGGTCCCCGACGGCGGCCGGCTGGCGTGGTCGTGGGACGGCGGCCGCCTGACCGTGACCGTCCCCAAGCTCGGGGTCCACGGCGTCGTCGTCGTCGGCACGCGGCCGGCCCGTCCTTGACGGCCCGCCGCGGTTTATCTATCATCCCCGGCGCCGGCCGAAGCCGGCCGAGGAGAGCGATGGACATCGGAGCGCATCACCCGACGCGCGCGGACGGGCGCGACGCCGCCAGGCTGGCCCGCGAGCTCTACGGCCTCGAGGCGCAGGCCGGCCCGCTGCCGAGCGAGTACGACGACAACTTCCGGCTCGACCTCCCCGACGGCACGGCCCGCGTCCTCAAGGTCATGCACCCGATGCGGGACGCGGGGTTCGTCGACATGCAGTGCGCCGCCCTGCGCGCCCTGGCCGAGAGGGACCCGGCCCTGCCCGTCCCGCGGATCGTCCCCGGCCGGGACGGCCGGCCGTGGGCGACGACGGCCCTCGCCGACGGCGCACCCCGCCTCGTCTGGATGCTCTCCCACCTCGAGGGCCGCCCGATCGCGGCGGTCCGCCCCGTGACGCCCGCTCTCCTCGAAGAGCTCGGCGGGGCCCTGGCCCGTCTCGACCTGGCCCTGGCCGGCTTCTCCCACGCGTCGGCCCGCCGCGAGCTCAAGTGGGACTTCGCCCGGGCCGGCTGGATCCGCGGGCATCTCGGCCTGATCCCGGACCCGCTGCGCCGGGCCCTCGTCGAAAGGGTCCTGGTCCGCTACGACGCCGAGGTCGTTCCCGCCCTGCCCCGCCTGCGGCGGAGCGTCGTCTACGCCGACGCCAACGAGCACAACGTCCTCGCGCGCGTCGAACGGGGCCGTCCGCCCCGCCTGGCCGGGCTCATCGACTTCGGCGACATGATCGAGACCGCGACCGTGGCCGAGGCGGCCGTCGCCGCGGCCTACGCCTCGTTCGGAGCGGCCGACCCTCTCGCGGCCGTCCGGCCGCTCGTCGCCGGCTACCACCGCGTCCTCCCGCTCCTCGAAGAGGAGCTGGCCCTGCTCGACGCCCTCGTCCGCACGCGCCTGGCCGTCAGCGTCGTCAACTCCGCCGCCCGGGCCGCGGCCGAGCCCGACGATCCCTATCTCGCCGTCAGCGAAGCGCCGGCCTGGGCCGCCCTCGAGGCTTTCGACAAGGTCCCGGCCCGGCTCGCCCACTACGCCCATCGCGACGCCTGCGGCCTCCCGCCCGTTCCGCACGGTCCGGCCGTGGAGCGCTGGCTCCGCGCCTCGGCGGGCTCGTTCGCCCCCGTCCTCGACCACGATCTTCGCACGGGTCCCGTCGCCGTCCTGGACCTCTCCGTCGGCAGTCGCATGCTCGGCGCCGACCCGGCCGAGCTCGAGACGCCGCGCCTCTCGGAGACGGTCGCGAAGGCGATGAAGGACGCGGGCGCCGCGGTCGGCGTCGGCCGCTACGACGAGGCCCGGGCGATCTACACGACGGGCGCCTTCGCGGCCGGGGGAGGCCCGACCGCCGAGCGCCGCACCGTCCACCTCGGCATCGATCTGAGCGTGCCGCCGGGAAGCGCCGTGCGCGCCCCCCTCGACGGCACGGTCCACGCGGTAGCCGACAACGACGCCCCGAAGGACTACGGTCCGCTGGTCATCCTTCGCCACGCGGTCCCGTCGGGCGAGGAGTTCTTCACGCTCTACGGCCACCTCGACCCGGATTCGGTGGCCGGCCTCGGGCCGGGCGCGCCGGTCAAGGCCGGCCAGGCGTTCGCCGCCGTCGGCGCCCCGCCCCGCAACGGCGACTGGTGGCCGCACGTCCACGTCCAGATCGTCCTGGACCTCCTCGGGCTCGACGAGGACTTCCCGGGCGTGGCCGCTCCCGGCCGGCGGTCGCTCTGGACCGGCCTCTCGCCGGACCCCAACCTCGTCCTGGGCATCCCCGCCGACCGCTTCCCGCCCCCGGACCCGGCCAAGCCGGAGACCCTGGCCGGTCGCCGCAGGCTTCTCGGCCGCAACCTCAGCGTCTCCTACCGGGAGCCGCTGAAGATCGTGCGCGGCTGGATGCAGCGCCTCTACGACGAGGACGGGCGGGCCTACCTCGACGCCTTCAACAACGTCCCGCTCGTCGGCCACAGCCACCCCCGCGTCGTCCGGGCCGTGCGGGAGCAGGCGGCCCTCCTCAACACCAACACGCGCTATCTCCACGACAACCTCGTCCGTTACGCCGGGCGCCTCGCGGCCCTGATGCCGTCGCCGCTCCGCGTCTGCTACGTCCTCAACTCGGCCAGCGAGGCCAACGAGCTGGCGCTCCGGCTGGCCCGCGCCCACACGGGCGGAGAGGACGTCATCGTCCTCGAGTCGGCCTACCACGGCCACACGACCGGCCTGGTCGACATCAGCCCGTACAAGTTCGCGGGGCCCGGCGGCCGGGGCCGCAAGCCCTGGGTCCACGTCGCCCCCCTGCCCGACGACTTCCGCGGCCCCTTCCGGCGCGGCGATCCCGGGGCCGGGCTCAAGTATGCCGCCCCCATACGAGGCCTCGCCGCGGAGGCGCGGGCCCGGGGCGGGCTGGCCGCCTTCATCGCCGAGTCCCTGCCGAGCGTCGGCGGCCAGATCGTCCCGCCCCCCGGCTACCTGGCCGAGGCCTACCGCCTCGTCCGGGAGGCGGGCGGCGTCTGCGTCGCCGACGAGGTCCAGGTGGGGTTCGGCCGTCTGGGCACGCGCTTCTGGGGCTTCGAGACGCAAGGGGTCGTCCCCGACGTCGTCGTCCTCGGCAAGCCGATCGGCAACGGCTTCCCGCTGGCCGCCGTCGTGACGACGGAGGCGATCGCCGCCTCGTTCGACAACGGCATGGAGTTCTTCAGCACCTTCGGCGGCAACCCCGTGGCCTGCGCCGCCGGCCTGGCCGTGCTCGACGTCGTCCGGGAGGAGCGCCTGCAGGAGCGCGCCCTGCGGGTCGGCGGCCGTCTCGCCGCCGGGCTGAGGCGGCTGGCCGAGCGCCACCCCGTCATCGGCGACGTCCGCGGCTCCGGCCTCTTCCTCGGCGTCGAGCTTGTCCGCGACCGGCGGACGCTCGAGCCCGCGGGGGACGAGGCCGCCTACGCCGTCGAGCGCCTGCGCGAGCTCGGCGTGCTCGCCGGCACCGACGGCCCCTTCCGCAACGTCCTCAAGATCCGGCCGCCCCTCTGCTTCTCGGAGGCCGACGCCGACCTCTTCGTCACGGCGCTCGACGCGGTCCTGGCCGAGGACCCCGTCCGGGCCCCGGGGAGATCAACATGACCGACACCAGGGCCCCCGCGGCCATCAAGCCCAAGCTGACCACCTTCGACGCCACGATGATCGTCGTCAGCCTGATCATCGGCATCGGCATCTTCCGGACCCCGGCCATGGTCGCCGCCGCCGCCAAGACGCCGGCGCTCTTCTACGCCGCCTGGGGCCTCGGCGGCTTGGTCAGCCTCATCGGCGCCCTGACCTTCGCCGAGATCGGCGGCCGCTTCGCCAAGCCGGGCGGCTACTACAAGGTCGTAGCCGAGAATTACAGCTCCGGCCTGGCCTTCATGCTCAACTGGACCAACGTCGTCGTCCTCAACGGAGCCGGAGCGGCGGCCGTGGCCCTCATCGGGGCCGAATACCTGACGCCCATCGTCTTTCCGGGCGCCCCGCCCGGGCCGGCGACGGTCCAGATCACGGCCGTCGTCCTCATCCTCGGCCTCCTCGTCGTCAACTACCTCGGCATCAAGACGGGCGCCTGGGCCCAGAACGTCCTCAGCGTCCTCAAGGTCGTCATGATCGGCCTTCTGGCGGCGGGGGCGTTCCTGTCGAAGAAAGTCCCCGAGGGCCCGGCCGCGCTCCCGCTCGACACGCCCTGGATCTTCGCCCTCGGCGTCGCCTTCATCTACGTCTTCTACGCCTACGGCGGATACCAGAACACCATCAACTTCGGGGCCGACGTCCACGACGCCAAGCGCAACGTCCCCCGGGCCATCTTCTTCGGCATCCTCGTCGTCCTGGTCTGCTACCTGACCATCAACGCGGCCTACGTCAAGGTCCTGGGCGTCCCGGGCATCGCCTCGGCCAAGCTCGTCGCCGCCGAGACGGCCCGGGTCACCTTCGGCGAGGCCGGCAAGCTCGTCGTTTCCCTGGCCATCTTCCTCTCGGCCATGGGCTTCCTCAACGTCACCCTGATGCAGATGCCGCGCGTCTACTACTCCATGGCCGAGGACCGGACCCTGCCGTCCGTCTTCCACAAGATCAATCCGAAGACGCAGGCCCAGGAGTTCGGCCTGCTCTTCCTCGGCGGGATCATTCTCGTCTCGATCTTCCTCCTGCGCACTTTCGAGAACATCGTCAACTACGTCATGTTCCTCGACACGATCACCCTGGCCGTCGTCTCCTCCTCGGTCTTCCTGCTCCGGCGCAAGGCCCGGCGGTCCGGGGAGGCCTACACCGGCTACCGCGTGCCGCTCTACCCCGTCCTGCCCATACTCTTCGTCGTCTTCATGCTCGTCATCGCGGTGAACGTCCTCGTCACCCAGACGCGCGAGGCCCTCTACGGCACGGCCTTCTTCGCCGTCGGGTTCCCGGTGTTCCTGCTGATGCGCCGGGTCAGCCGGAGAGGAGGCCCCGCATGACCATGACCGGCCGCGAGCGCCTGGCCGCCGCCCTCGACCACCGCCAGCCCGACCGCGTCCCCGTCGACTTCAACGGCACGGCCGTCACCGGCATGCACGTCAAGTGCGTCATCGGGCTCCGGCGGCACTACGGGCTCGAGGAGCGCCTGGTCAGGGTCCACGAGCCGTACCAGATGCTGGGCTGGATCGACGACGACCTCCAGTCGGCCCTCGGCATCGACGTCGAGGGCGTCTACGGACCCGACACCATGTTCGGCTACCGCAACGAGAACTGGACGCCCTGGCGCATGGACGACGGGACCGAGGTCCTCGTCTCGGGGAACTTCCGGACGGCGAAGGACGCGAACGGCGACACCCTGATCTTCCCCGGGGGCGACCGCTCCGCCCCGCCCTCCGGGCGCCTGCCCCGGAACGGCTTCTTCTTCGACACCATCATCCGCCAGGAGCCCATCGACGAGGACAGGCTCGACCCCGCCGACAACCTCGAGGAGTTCGGGCCGGTCGCGGAGGAGACGCTCGACCACTTCGAGCGCGAGAGCCGCCGGGCCGGGGCGACCGGGCGCGGCATCATCGCCAGCTTCGGCGGGACCGCCCTCGGCGACATCGCCCTCGTCCCCGCGCCCGGCCTCAAGCATCCCAAGGGCATCCGGGACGTCGAGGAGTGGTACGTCTCGACCCTGACCCGCCGCCCGTACGTCCACAAGGTCTTCGAGGGCCAGACCGAGCGCGCCCTGGCCAACCTCGAAAAGATCCGTTCCCGCGTCGGCGACCAGGTCCAGGCCGCCTTCATCTGCGGCACGGACTTCGGCACCCAGCAGTCGACCTTCTGTTCCGTCGCCGACTTCCGCGAGCTCTACATGCCGTATTACCAGCGGATCAACGGCTGGGTCCACCGGCACACGGCCTGGAAGAGCTTCAAGCACTCCTGCGGCGCGGTCGCGGCGCTCATCCCGGCTTTCATCGAGAGCGGATTCGACATCCTCAACCCCGTCCAGGTCTCGGCCGCGGGCATGGACGCCCGCAAGCTCAAGGCGGAATTCGGGCGGGACATCGTCTTCTGGGGCGGCGGCGTCGACACCCAGAAGACCCTGGCCTTCGGCACGCCGGCCGAGGTCCGGGCCGAGGTCCTGGAGCGCTGCGAGGTCTTCGGCCGGGACGGCGGCTTCGTCTTCAACGCCGTCCACAACATCCAGGCCAACGTCCCCGTCGCCAACATCGTCGCCCTGTTCGAGGCCCTGCGGGAGTTCGGCGGATGAGGCGGGCCGGATTCTACGTCGTCTCGGTCACCCTGGTCGCCGCGATCGGCGGCCTGATCTTCGGCTTCGACACGGCCGTC
>CAZFBC010000035.1:0-15202 GCA_964517245.1 uncultured Eubacteriales bacterium
CGGGTCGGGGACGAACGGATAGGCCATCGCGCCGGGGCCCGCGCCGTCCGGCCCCCTGAACGCGGCGAAATCCCGGGCGGCGATCCGCCGCGCCAGCCGGGCCGTCTTCGCGACCTCGTCCGCCGCGGGCGGCGCCCCGGCGGCCGGCAGGTCCCGTTCGAAGACCCAGACCTCGACGGCCGCAAGCCGCCCGGCCGGGCGCCCGGAGACGGCCTTGGCGGGATTGGTCCAGGTCAGGACCGCGGCGCCGTCGAGCGCGGCGGCGTCGAGGACGGCGACGGCGGCGGGCTCTCCGCCCGGCGGGCGCGCGAGCGGGCCCTTGCGTCCGCAGGCCGGGCCGGCGGCGATGACGAGCCCGAGGAGGAGCGGCGCGAGCGGCTTGGCCATCACAGGATGAAGCGGCGCAGGTCCTGGCTGACGAGGATGTCCCTGAGGTGGTCCCGGACGTAGTCCCGGTCGATCCGGAGGTCCTTCTCGGCGACGTCCGGGGCGGCGAACGAGATGTCCTCCATGACCTTCTCGACGACGGTGTGGAGGCGGCGGGCGCCGATGTTCACGGCGTCGGCGTTGACCTGCTCCGCGATGTCGGCGATCTCGTCGAAGGCGTCCGGGGTGAAGGTCACGCGCACGCCCTCCGTGCCCATGAGGGCCTCGTACTGCCGGATGAGGGCGTTCTCCGGCTCGGTCAGGATGCGCACGAAGTCCGCCTTGCCGAGCGGGGTCAGCTCGACCCGGATCGGGAAGCGCCCCTGGAGCTCGGGGATGAGGTCGGACGGCTTGGAGACGTGGAAGGCCCCGGCCCCGATGAAGAGGATGTGGTCGGTCCGGACCAGCCCGAACCGGGTGTTGACCGTCGTGCCCTCGATGATCGGCAGGAGGTCGCGCTGGACGCCCTCGCGGCTGACGTCGGGGCCGTGGCCCGACTCGCGGCCGGCGACCTTGTCGACCTCGTCGAGGAAGATGATGCCCGACTGCTCGACGCGCTCGACGGCCAGGCGGGAGACCTGGTCCATGTCGACCAGCCGCTTCTCCTCCTCCTCGAGGATGAGCCCGCGGGCCTCCTTGACCTTGACCCGCCGCCGCTTCGTCCGGCCGCCCAGGAAGCCCGGCAGGAACTCCTGGAGCTGGAAGCCGATCTCCTCGACGCCCGCGTTGGAGACGACCTCGAGGGGCGGGGTCGTCTTCTCCTTGACCTCGAGCTCGACCGTCCGGTCGTCGAGCAGGCCCTCGCGGAGCTGGGCCCGCAGCTTCTCGCGGGTGTCGCGGAAGCGGGACTCCTCCTCGTCGGCGGAGGCGTCCTCGCGCCTCTTCGGCGGCGGCAGGAGCCGCTCCTCGACCGCGGCCCGGGCCTTGCCCTCGATCTCGGCGACCTTCTCCTGCTTGACCAGGTCGACGGAGATGCGGACGAGGTCCCGGATCATCGACTCGACGTCGCGGCCGACGTAGCCGACCTCGGTGAACTTGCTGGCCTCGATCTTGAGGAAGGGCGAGCAGGTCAGCTTGGCCAGGCGCCGGGAGATCTCCGTCTTGCCGACCCCCGTCGGGCCGATCATGATGATGTTCTTGGGCGCGATCTCGTCGGCCAAATCGGGCGGGAGCTTGCGCCGGCGGAAGCGGTTGCGCAGGGCGATGGCCACGGCCTTCTTGGCGGCCTTCTGGCCGATGATGTACTTGTCGAGCTCGGCGACGATCTCCCGGGGCGTCAGCTCGGCGTCGGGGGCCTCGGGGGCCGGACGCTCGAGCGACTCGGGCAGGACGATGGGCATTCAGAGCTCCTCGACGGTGATCTCGCGGTTGGTGTAGACGCAGATGTCGGCGCTGATCTTCAAGGCCTCCTCGGCGACGGCCCGCGCCCCGAGGTCCGTGTGCCGGACGAGGGCCCGGGCCGCGGCCAGGGCGTAGGGCCCGCCGGAGCCCACGGCGATGATGCCGTCGTCCGGCTCGACGACGTCGCCGGTGCCGGAGATGAGGAGCAGGGTCTTGGTGTTGGCCACGACGAGGAGGGCGTCGAGCTGGCGGAGCGACCGCTCCATGCGCCAGTCCTTGGCCAGCTCGATGGCCGCCCGGGCCAGGTTGCCGCGGTACTCCTCGAGCTTGACCTCGAAGCGGGCGAACAGGGCGAAGGCGTCCGAGGTGGCCCCGGCGAAGCCGGCCAGGACATCGCCCTTGGCCAGGCGGCGGATCTTCTGGGCGGTCTGCTTGAGGACGGTCTGGCCCATGGTCACCTGGCCGTCGGCGGCCATGGCGGTCTTCCCCTTATATTGGACGCAGATGACGGTCGTCGAACGGATCATGGGCGCACCTTTCGTTCTTTTTATGATATAAGATAGGCGCGGTTAAGTAAAGGAAACCGACCCCGAGGAAGGAGGCTCCATGGCGTCCCTGACCCTGGTGGTGATGGCGGCCGGCATCGGCAGCCGGTACGGCGGCCTGAAGCAGATCGACCCCGTCGGGCCGAGCGGCGAGGTGGTGCTCGATTACTCCGTGTTCGACGCGCTCCGGGCCGGATTCGACCGGGTCGTCTTCATCATCCGCCGGGACATCGAGGAGGCCTTCCGGGAGAGGATCGGCCGCCGCATCGAGCGGGCCGCCGAAACGGCCTACGTCTTCCAGTCCCTGGACATGGTCCCGCCGGGATACGCGGTCCCCGCGGAGCGGAAGAAGCCCTGGGGCACGGCCCACGCCATCCTCGCCTGCCGGGACGCCGTCTCGACCCCGTTCCTGGCCATCAACGCCGACGACTACTACGGCCGGACGGCGTTCGAGACCATGGCCGGCCACCTCGGCGGCGGGCCGGGCGACGGCGGCGGCCTCGAGATCGCCATGGTCGGCTACCGCCTGGCCAACACCCTTTCCGAGCACGGCACGGTCGCCCGGGGGGTCTGCGAGGCGACGCCCGACGGCTGCCTGGCCGGCATCCGCGAGCTCCTCAAGATCCGGAAATTCCCCGACGGCATCAAGCACACCGAGAACGACGCCGACTGGACCCCCCTCGCCCCCGACTGCTGGACGTCCATGAACTTCTGGGGGTTCACGACCGGCCTCTTCGGCGAGCTCGAGCGGCGCTTCCCCGAGTTCCTGCGCGCCCAGGCGTCGAACATCGCCCGGGCGGAGTTCCTCATCCCCGAGATCGTCGGGGCGCTCGTCCGCGAGGGCCGGGCCCGGGTCAGGATCCTGCCGACCTCGGAGCGCTGGTTCGGCGTCACCTACCCCGAGGACCGGCCGGCCTTCCGGTCGGCCGTCCTGGAGCTCGTCGAGGCGGGCGCCTACCCGCGGGACCTCTGGGCCGGCCGCTAGGCCGCCCGGCGCCGGAAAAGGAGCGACCATGACGAAAGCGGCCGTCCTCATCGCCTGCCTCGGCCTTCTGGCCCTCTCGGCGGCGGCCCCCGACGCGGGGCCGGAGGACTGGGAGAACCCCGGCCTCCTCCATGCCGGCACCGAGGCCCCGCGGGCGACCTTCGTCCCCTTCCCGGACGCCGCGGCGGCCCTTCGGCTCGAGCCCAAGGGATCGCCCCGCTACGTGTCCCTCAACGGGCGCTGGAGGTTCCGCTGGTCGGCCCGGCCGGCCGACCGGCCGCTCGACTTCTGGAAGCCGTCGGCCGACGTCGGCGGCTGGGACGAGACGCCGGTCCCGTCCGACTGGATGCTCCAGGGATCCGACATTCTGATCTACGTCAACTCGGGCTACGAGTTCGCCCGCGACCCCCGGCCGCCCTTCGTCCCGCACGACCGCAATCCCGTCGGCTCCTACCGCCGGACGTTCGCCGTGCCGGCGGAGTGGGACGGCCTGGACGTCTACCTCCACTTCGGCGCGGTCAGGTCGTTCTTCTACGTCTGGGTCAACGGCGCGAAGCTCGGCTTCAGCAAGGACTCGAAGACCCCGGCCGAATGGAACATCACGCGTCACCTCAAGCCCGGCGAGAATGTCCTGGCCGTCGAGGTCTACCGCTGGTCGGACGGGTCCTATCTCGAGTGCCAGGACTTCTGGCGGCTGGCCGGCATCGAGCGGGACGTCTACCTCTACGCGGCGCCCAAGATCCGCATCAGCGACTACGAGGTCCGGGCCGGCCTCGACGCCGGCTACCGCGACGGCCGGCTGGCCGTGACCGTGGCGATCGCCGGCCTCGCCGCGACCGACGCTTCGATCGGGTCCGTCGCTCTGACCCTCATCGACGCCTCGGGGAAGAAGGTCCTAACGGCTAATGAGCTCGCCGTGGCCGATCCCGACGACGCCGGCCCGGCCCAGGTCCGTTTCGAGGCCGCGCTCGCCAAGGTCGCCCGCTGGAGCGCCGAGACGCCCGACCTCTACCGGCTCGTCCTCGAATTGCGGGACGGCGACGGCCGGCCGCTCGAGGCGGTCGCCTCCAAGATCGGCTTCCGCACGAGCGAGGTCAAGGACGGCCGCCTGCTCGTCAACGGCGTCCCCGTACTCCTCAAGGGCGTGAACCGCCACGAGCACGACCCGCTCACGGGCCACGTCGTCTCGGAGCAGTCCATGCGCCTCGACATCGAGCTCATGAAGCGGTCGAACGTCAACGCCGTCCGGACCTGCCACTACCCGGACGACCCGCGCTGGTACGGGCTCTGCGACGAGTACGGCCTGTACGTCGTCGACGAGGCCGACATCGAGTCCCACGGCATGGGCTACGGCGACCGCAGCCTGGCCAAGGACCCCGCCTGGGGCCCGGCCCACCTCGACCGCGTCGCCCGCATGGTCGAGCGGGACAAGAACCATCCCTCGGTCATCGTCTGGTCGCTCGGCAACGAGGCCGGCGACGGCGTCAACTTCGAGGCCGCCTACGCCTGGCTCAAGAAGCGCGACCCCTCGCGCCCGGTCCAGTACGAGCGGGCGGAGCTGCGGGCCCACACCGACATCTACTGCCCCATGTACGCGTCGATCGAGCACATGCTCGAGTACGCCTCGGAGAAGCGGGACCGGCCTCTCATCCAGTGCGAGTACGCCCACTCCATGGGCAACTCCACGGGCAACCTCCAGGACTACTGGGACGCCATCGAGTCCCACGACGGGCTCCAGGGCGGATTCATCTGGGACTGGGTCGACCAGGGGTTCGCGGCGACCGACGGGAACGGCGAATTCTACTGGGCCTTCGGCGGCGACTACGGCCCGGCCGACGTCCCGTCCGACGGGAACTTCTGCTGCAACGGGCTCGTCGCCCCCGACCGGACGCCCCACCCCGCCCTCTTCGAGGTCCGGAAGGTCTATCAGGACGTCAAGTTCCGTTGGGCCGACGCCGGCGCGGGCCGGATCGAGCTCCTCAACCGCTACGCTTTCATCGGCCTCGACCGCTTCGACCTCGGCTGGGAGGTCCTCGAGGACGGCCGGACCGTGGCCTCGGGGGCGGTCGCCGGGCCGGCCGTGGCGCCGGGGGCGTCCCGGACGTTCCGCCTCCCCCTCCCCCCGGCCGCCGCGGCGCCGGGCCGCGAGCGCTTCCTCGACCTCGCCCTCAGGACGCGGCAGGCCTCGCCGGGCCTGCCCGAGCGTCACGTCGTCGCCGCCGAGCAGCTGGCCCTGCCGGCCGCGGAGGAGCGGACGGGCGAACCGGGCCCGGGGCCCGCCGCTGCGGCCGCGCCGCTCGCGATCGACGACGGGCCGCGGTTCCTCCGCGTCTCCGGCCCGGACTTCGCCCTCCGGTTCGACCGCGCCACGGGGACCCTCGACTCCTTCGTCCACGGCGGCCGCGAGCTCCTCGCCTCCGGCGTCGAGCCCAGCTTCTGGCGCGCCCCGACCGACAACGACTTCGGGAACGGGATGCCCCGGCGCCTCGCGGTCTGGCGGCAGGCCAGCCTCCACCGGGACCTCCGGAAGCTCGAGGCCCGGGCCGACGGCCCCGGACGGGCGACCGTCACGGTCGAGTACGGGCTGGCCGGCGGAGCGGCCGCCCAGACGCTCGAGTACGCCATCGGCGGCGACGGCGGCCTGGACCTGACGGCCAGGCTGACGCTCCGCGCCGGCGCCAAGCTGCCGGAGCTGCCCCGGGTCGGATTGAAGATGGCCCTGCCCGCGGCCTTCGACCGGCTCCTGTGGTACGGCCGGGGACCGTTCGAGAGCTACCGGGACCGCAAGACGGCGGCCTTCGTCGGGCTCCACGAGGCTTCGGCCGGCGAGCCCATCCCTTATGTCAGCCCCCAGGAATACGGCAACCGCACCGAAACCCGGTGGCTGGCCGTCCGGGACGCCGCGGGCCGGGGCCTGCTCGTCCTCGGCGACCCGTACTTCGAGTTTTCCGCCCACCCCTATTGGCCGGAGGACCTGACCCTGGAGAGCCGCGGCGCGCTGCACCCGCCCGAGGTCGCGAAGCGCGACTTCGTCTGCCTGACCCTCGACCACGCCCAGATGGGCGTCGGCGGCGACGATTCCTGGGGGGCGCGGGTCCACCCCGCCTACACGCTGCCGGCGAAAGACTACGCCTACACGATCCGCTTCCGGCCGCTCGCACCGGGGCAGGACGCCGCGGCCGAGGCCCGGGCGGCCCGGGCCGGGCGCTGAGCCCCGGGAAACCAAACCACGCCGCCGAGCGTATTGTCTTGTGGGTTTGATATCGCCGACCCGAATTGGTATCCTTATAGAAATCCATGAAGTGCCCGCGCTGCCAGAACGACAACCCCGAGGGTACCCGCTATTGCGGGCGCTGCGGCCGCGAGCTGCCCGGCTCGGGTGACACCGTCGCTTCGGGGACGGCGACCTTCCAGACGCCCACGCGGGGCCTCGAGCGCGGGACGGTCTTCGCCCGCCGGTTCGAGATCATCGAGGAGATCGGCCGGGGCGGCATGGGCACCGTCTACAAGGCCTACGACGGCAAGATCCGCGAGGTCGTCGCCCTGAAGCTCCTCAAGCCCGAGATCGCCTCCGACCTGGAGGTCGTCGAGCGCTTCCGCAACGAGATCAAGCTGGCGCGGCAGGTCTCCCACCGCCACGTCTGCCGGATGTACGACCTCGGCGAGGAGTGGCTCTCGATCTACATCTCCATGGAATACGTCCCCGGCGAGGACCTCAAGAGCTTCATCCGCCGGTCGGGCCACCTCAACGAAGCCAAGGCCGTCGGCCTGGCCCGGCAGATCGTCGAAGGGCTGGTCGAGGCCCACCGGCTGGGCGTCGTCCACCGCGACCTCAAGCCCCAGAACATCATGATCGACCGGGACGGGAACGCCAAGATCATGGACTTCGGCATCGCCCGCTCGCTCCACACCCGCGGCGTGACCGGGACCGGCGTCATCATCGGGACGCCGGAGTACATGGCCCCCGAGCAGGCGGACGGCCGCGGCGTCGACCACCGGGCCGACATCTACTCCCTGGGGACCGTCCTCTTCGAGATGGTGACGGGCCGCGTCCCCTTCGAGGGCGAGACGCCCCTCAGCGTCGTCCTCAAGCACCGCAGCGAGCCGCCCGCCGATCCCCGGACGATCAACGCCCAGATCTCGACCGGGCTGAGCCGGATCGTCCTCAAATGCCTCGAGAAGGCGCCGGGGCGCCGCTATCAGACCGCGGCCGAGGTCCTCGAGGACCTGACCTCCGTCGAGCGGGGCCTGCCGGTCACGGCCCAGGCCGCGCTGAAGGCCCGGTCCGCGACGACGCGCGAATACACGGTCAAGCTCACTCTCAAGAAGGCCCTCCTCCCGGCCCTCGTCGTCCTGGCCCTGGTCGTCGTCGGCGTCGTCTCGCTCCTCGACAGGGGCGGCAAGGACGCGACGGGCGGGCCTTCCCGTCGGGACATCGTCTACCGGCCGGGCGGGGCCCCGGCGGACGCCGTGAAGAAGATCGTCGTCGAACCGCCGCCGCCCCCCTCCGGCGTGAGCGCGACGTCGGCCATCGTGGGCTATCTCACGCCGCTCATCAAGGACCCGGCCAAGGTGATGGGCGAGAAGGACGCCCTGGAGCTCGAGAAGGCGCTCGCCGCGATCAAGCAGAAATATCCGGTCGAGGCCTCGGCCCTGTCCCGGTGGTTCGACAGCATCCAGCTCCGGATCGCCGAGGGGAAGAAGCACCGCGAGGCGGGCGACGTCGAGGCTTCGCGGAAAAGCTACGACCGCGGCGAATCCGAGATGCGCAAGCTCCTGGCCCAGGTCAACGAGCGGGACCGGGCGGAGAAGGCCTTCCAGGACCTCCGGGAGACGAAGCAGAAGGTCGCGGCCGCGACGGCCCGCCGGGACCGGCCCAGCCTGCTGACCTGGATCGCGCTCGAGAAGGAGAAAGACGCCTCGGACGCCTTCGACAAGAACGATTTCTCGGGCGCCCGCATCCTCTGCTCCATCCTCACGCGGGTCCATCTCCTGAGCCTCAAGGCCGCGGACGAAGAGACGGGCCTGGCCGCGCTCAAGGACCTCGCGGCGTCCATCCGCGGGGAGGCCGAGACCGCGCTGGCGCCCTCGAAGGAGGCCTGGCTCTACGAGCGGGCCCGGGCCGAGGAGGACGGCGCCCGGCAGACGGCCAAGGACGGCCTCGTCCCCCGGGCGGCGGAGCAGTACATCCTGGCCGCCTTCCTCTACGAAAAGGCCAAGGAAGTCGCTCTCGAGAGCGCCCAGGCCGTGCGGGAATGACGGTCCCAGCCCCGGACGGCCGAAGAAAGGCGCCCCGCCTGCTCTTCGTCTGCTACGGGAACATCTGCCGCAGCCCCATGGCCGAGGCCCTGGCCCGCCGGCGCCTCGGGCCGGGCGCGGAGGTCGCCAGCGCCGGGATCGGCGCGACCGGGGGGCCGGCCGAGGAGGAGGCCGTCCTGGTCATGAAGCTCGTCTACGGCCTCGACATCTCCGCCCACGTCGCCCGGCCGGTCGGGGCCTTCGACCTGCGGTCCTTCGACCACGTCGTCGCCCTGGATGTCTCCATCTACAACCATCTCCGGGACGTCTGGGGGGTGCCCGAGTCCCTGCTCTACGGCTGGGACATCGAGGACCCGATGGGCGCGGACTACGCCGCGTTCAAGGAAGCGGCCCTCAAGATCGAGCGGCGGCTGGACCAGTTCCTGGACTCTATCGACCCATCAGCGCCCCGATCGCTCTGAGCGACGGGACGTTCTCGAAGACGATCCTGACGGCCGTCAGCATCGGCACGGCCAGGAACATGCCCGGGATCCCCCACAGCCAGGCCCCGAAGAACAGGGAAAAGAGGACGAGGAGGGGGGACAGGGCCGGCGTCCTCTTCATGAGCCGCCGCTCGAGGAGCGCGTGCGCGGCCGCGTGGGCGGCGACGAGCAGGGCCAGGACGACGGCGACCTTCCAGGTGACGCCCCCTTCGAGGAAGACGGCCAGGACGACGGGCAGGGCCACGGCGACGACCGGGCCGAGGGTCGGGACGTAGTTGACGAAGAAGGCCAGGACGCCGAAGACGACGGCGAAGCGGACGCCGAAGACGCCCAGGACGGCCGCCGTGAGGCCGCCGATGGCGAGGTTGGTCAGGGTCTTCACGGCGACGTATCGTTGGACCTCGCTGTCGATGCGGGTTGCCGCCAGGCCGAGCGTCGAGGCCGGGCCGGGCGGGAAGGCCTCGGCAAGCTTCCGGGCCAGCCGGCCGCGGCCGGCCAGGATGAAGATCATGAAGACGAAGACGAGCAGCAGGTCGGACATGAACGCCAGGAACGGGCCGAGCGCGGCGAGGAGGAACGACCCCGCCTTGGCGACGTTGAAGCCCTGGACCCACTCCGCCACCCCGATCTTGAGCCGCGGGTCGGGCATGAGCCGGTCGATCCTCTCGAGGGAGGACCGGATCATCTCGTTGTAGGACGGGAGCTCGGAGGCCAGCGACTTGCCGCCCGCGTAGAACACCGTGCCGATGAGATAGAGGAAGGCGAAGGACAGGATGAGGACGACGACCAGGGCCAGGGTCTTGGGCACCTTCCACCGGACCAGGAACGCCAGGACCGGCGAGACGGCGAAGGCGAAGAGCAGGGCCAGGGCGAACGGGACGAGGATCGGCCGGGCCAGCTTCAGGAAGACGCCGAGGAGGAAGAGGACGACGAACCCGACGCCGATCCTGATCCACCGCGTCCTGTCCATGGCGTCCCCGCTCAGCCGGCCAGGATCTTCTCGTAGAAGTCGTTGCCCTTGTCGTCGACGATGATGAAGGCCGGGAAGTCCTTGACCGTGATCCTGAAAATGGCCTCCATCCCGAGCTCGGGATAGGCCACGACCTCCTGGCTGGTGATGCAGTCCTTGGCCAGCCGGGCCGCGGGCCCGCCGATCGAGCCGAGGTAGAAACCGCCGTTGGCCTTGCAGGACTCGGTCACGCCCTTGGAGCGGTTGCCCTTGGCCAGCATGACCAGGGACCCGCCCAGCTTCTGGAAGAGGGGCACGTAGTCGTCCATGCGGCCGGCCGTGGTCGGGCCGAAGGACCCCGAAGCGTATCCGGGCGGGGTCTTGGCCGGGCCGGCGTAATACACGATGTGGTCCTTGAAATAGGCCGGCAGGCCCTCGCCCTTGTCGACCTTCTCCTTGAGCTTGGCGTGGGCGATGTCGCGGGCGACGATGATGGGGCCGCTGAGCGAAAGGCGTGTCGCCACCGGATACCCGGCGAGCGTCGCCCGGATCTCGCTCATCGGCCGGTCGAGGTCGACCCGGACCGCCTCCCCTTCGCCGGAGGCCGGCTCGGGGAGGTACTTGGCCGGGTCCTTCTCCAGGCGCTCGAGGAGGATCCCGTCGCGCGTGATCCGGCCCCTGACGTTCCGGTCGGCGTTGCAGCTGACCCCCATCCCTATCGGGCAGGAGGCGCCGTGGCGGGGCAGGCGGACGACCCGGACGTCGAGGCAGAAGTGCTTCCCGCCGAACTGGGCCCCGAGACCGAGCCGGCGGGACGCCTCGAGCAGCCCGGCCTCGAGCTCGAGGTCGCGGAAGGCGTGGCCGCCGGGCCCGCCGGCCGTCGGCAGGCTGTCGAGGTAGCGGGCCGAGGCCAGCTTGACCGTCTTGAGAACGAGCTCGGCCGAGGTGCCGCCGACGACGACCGCCAGGTGGTAGGGCGGGCAGGCCGCCGTGCCGATGGCCTTCATCTTGCCGATCAGGAACTTCTCGAGCGCGGCCGGGTTGAGGACGGCCTTGGTCTCCTGGAAGAGGTAGGTCTTGTTGGCCGAGCCGCCGCCCTTGGCGACGAAGAGGAAGCCGTACTCGTCGCCGTCGACGGCGGAGATGTCGATCTGGGCCGGCAGGTTCGTGCCGGTGTTCTTCTCGTCGTACATCGTCAGCGGCGCGTTCTGGGAGTAGCGGAAGAAATTCCCGGTGTAGGCGTTGAAGACGCCCCGCGACAGGGCCTCCTCGTCGCCGCCCCCCGTGAAGACCCGCTGGCCCTTCTTGGCGTTGATGATGGCCGTGCCCGTGTCCTGGCACATCGGCAGCACCCCGTCGGCCGAGATCACGGCGTTCTTCAGGAGCTCCAGGGCCACGGTGCGGTCGTTGGCCGAGCTCTCCGGGTCCTTCAGGATGGCCGCGATCTGCCCGAGGTGGGAAGGCCGCAGGAAGAAGGCGGCGTCGCGGAAGGCCCGCTCGGCCAGCAGGGTCAATCCCTCGGGCGCCACCCGGAGCACCGGGCGGCCGTCGCACTCGCCGGAGGCGACGTGGTCCTTGGAGATGATGTCGTAGACGGTCTCGTCCCGTCCCGGGGGGAACAGGGGGGTGTAGACGAAATCGCTCATGGTCCGTCCTCCGCAGGTCCGGCGTCCGGACGCCGGCTTATTGGGCCTGGGCCTTGCCCAGGCCGTATTCGTAGCCCTTCTCGAAAGCCAGCAGGTTCAGGCCTTCCGTCCCCTTCGGCACCGAGGTCTCGACGGCCTTGCGCATGGCCTCCTTGGAGACGAGCCCGCTCACGGCCGCGAAGAACCCGGCCATGACCATGTTGAGGACGACCTTGCGGCCGAGCCCTTCGGCGATGCGCGTCGCCGGGACGCCGAAGACCTTGACCGTCGGCGGCAGGCCCTTGGCGTCGACGAGCTCCTCCTCGACGAGGAGCATCCCGTTCGGGTCGAGCTCGGGGGAGAACTTGGCGAAGGCCTCCTGGCTCATGATGACCATGACCTGCGGCCGCTTGACGTAGGGATAGCGGATGGCGCCTTCGGAGACGATGACCTGGGCGCTGCAGGCGCTGCCCCGGGCCTCGGGCCCGAAGGCCTGGGTCATCGTGGCGTCCTTGCCGTCGAAGAGGGAGGCCGCCTTGCCGATGATGTAGCCGGTCAGGATGACGCCCTGGCCGCCGAATCCGCCGATCTTGATCTCCGTCTTGGCCATGTTATCCCTCGTAGACCTTGTACTTCGAGCCGAGGAGCTCTTGGTAATGGGTGTTCATCGCGTCGAGGTAGGTCGGCCGCTCGATGTCGACGAACTTGCCGACGATCATCTTGTCGCGGAGCCCGATGTCGGCGTCGCTCGTCTTGGCGTCGGTGCGGATCTCGCTGTTCTCGCAGTACCAGCGCAGGCGGTCGAGGCCGTCCCCCATCTTCTGCTGGCGCTCGAAGATCGTCGGGCAGGGCGCGATGATCTCGATGAACGAGAAGCCGGGCTTCTTCATGGCCTCGACCATGGAGTTGGTCTGGTTGTAGACGTGAAGGGACGTCCAGCGGGCGACGTAGACCGCCCCGACGGACTCGGCCAGGAAGGGCAGGTTGAAGGGAGACTCGAAGTTGCCGAAGGGCGAGGTCGACAGGATGGCCCCCTCGGGGGTCGTCGCGGCCACCTGCCCGCCCGTCATGGCGTAGTTGAAATTGTTGACGCAGATGACCGTGATGTCGATGTTCCGCCGGGCGGCGTTGAGGAAGTGGTTGCCGCCGATGGCGATGATGTCGCCGTCGCCGCTGAAGACGATGACCTTGAGCTTGGGATTGGCCAGCTTCAGCCCGGTGGCGAACGGGATGGCCCGGCCGTGGGTCGTGTGGAAGGAGTCGACCTTGACGTAGCCGGCCACGCGGCCGGTGCAGCCGATCCCCGAGACGACGACGACCTCGTCGAGCGGGAAGCCGCATTTCTCCAGGGCCTTGGCGAAGCAGTTGACGCTGACGCCGATGCCGCAGGTCGAGCACCAGATGTGGGGCATCCGGTCCATGCGCAGGAAGCCGTCCATCGGGTGCTTGTCCGGATGGAAGTCCGGAGCGGGGCTCAATGACGCTTTTTGGAGTTCGCTTACGATCGACACCGGTTGGCCTCCTCGATCTTTTTGACGATGTCCTCGATGTTGTGGACCGTTCCCCCGCCGTGACCGGCCAGGACGACCGGGGCCTTGCCCCGGGCCGAACGGTCCACTTCGTAGAAGACCTGGCCGTAGTTCATCTCGGCCACGACCATGGCCTTGCCGCGGCAGGCCAGCTCGAAGATGCGCGGCTCGGGGAAGGGCCAGACGACGATGAGCCTCAGCATCCCGACCTTGATGCCCTTCTTCCGGGCCAGATCGACCGCCTCGACGGCGACGCGGGAGGTGATGCCGTAGGTGACGATGACGACGTCGGCGTCCTCGACATCGGTCTCCTCGTAGCGCCAGATCTTCGGCGCGTTGAGGCGGATCTTGTCGACCAGCCGGTGGACGAGCTGTTCCTGGACCTCCGGGTTCATCGCCGGATAGCCCCGGAAATCGTGGGTCAGCCCGGTGACGTGGAGCCGGTAGCCGTCCCCGGCCTTGAACATGTCGGGGACCATGTCCGCCCCCGGCTTGAAGGGCATGTACTCTCCCGGCGGCAGCTTGGTGAAGCGCCGGGGCGTGATCTCGATCTTGTCGGCCGGGGGGATGACGACCCGCTCCATCATGTGGCCGACGCACTCGTCCATCATGAACATGACCGGCACGCGGTACTGCTCCGACAGGTTGAAGGCTTCGATGGTCAGGTCGAAGGTCTCCTGGGGGGAGTTGGGCGACAGGGCGATGATCTCGTAATCGCCGTGCGATCCCCAGCGGGCCTGCATCATGTCGGCCTGGGAAGGCAGGGTGGGCAGGCCCGTGGACGGGCCGCCGCGCTGGACGTCGACGAAGACGCAGGGCGTTTCGGTCATGGCCGCCAGGCCGATGTGCTCCATCATCAGGGAGAAGCCGGGCCCGCTGGTGACCGTCATGGCCTTCTTGCCGGCCCAGACGGCCCCCTGGATCGTGATCGAGGCGGCCAGCTCGTCCTCCATCTGGATGAACAGCGCCCCGTCCACCAGCGGCGCGCGCCGGGCGAACCTCTCCACGACCTCGGTCGACGGCGTGATCGGATAGCCGGCGATGAACCGGCACCCGGCCGCCAGCGCGCCTTCGCAGCAGGCGAAGTCGCCGTCGATGTAGTGGGATCCTGTCAGCACTCCTTTGGGATCGGCTTTCATGGTTTTTCCCCGGTCTTGGATTCGTAGGTGTAGATGGCGAACTCCGGGCAGATCATGCGGCAGAAGCCGCAGTTGATGCAGAGCTCGGCCTTGACGATCTCCGGCGGATGGTAGCCCTTGGCGTTGTAGCGCTTGGCCACCACCAGGACCTGGTGCGGACAGTACTCGACGCAGAAGCCGCAGCCCTTGCAGCGCTCCTCGAGGATGACGATCTCGCCGTGAGGCGTCTCCGGCCTGGGAAGCCCGAACGGTTTTTCTCTTTGCCTTACCGGCATGGCTTGACCTCGTTCATGGATTAGCGCAGCGTCCCGTGGTATTTCGTGGTCAGCTGCTTCTTCCGGACCTCGGGATTGGAATAGTCCGGCAGGATCATCGGCGCGACGCGTCCCTCGACGGGCACGCCGGCCTTCTCGAGCTCCCGGTCATAGGCCCGGACGTGGTCGAGGGACAGGGACCCGTCCTTGGCCTTCTTGGCGTACTCGGCCGCGCTGCACCCGGCGATCCGGCCGAAGACGACGACGTCGAGCAGGGAGTTGCCCATCAGGCGGTTCTCGCCGTGGACGCCGCCGCTCGCCTCCCCGGCCACGAACAGCCCGGGGACCACGGTCTCGGTGCGGCTGTTGATCTCCAGGCCTCCGTTCTGGTAGTGGAGCGTCGGGTAGACCAGCATCGGCTCCTTGGTGATGTCGATGCCGTAGCGGTGGAAGAGGATCCACTTGCCGGGGAACTCCTTGCGGACCGTCCCCTCCCCCTTGAGGACGTCGATCATGGGCGAGTCGAGCCAGACCCCGAGCTTGCCCGTCGGCGTGGGCACGCCCTTGCCCCGCTCCAGGCATTCCCGGATGAAGGCCGCCGCCTCGACATCCCGGGGCTCGCGCTCGTAGACGAACTGCTCGCCGTCGATGTTGAGGACGTTGGCCCC
>CAZFBC010000036.1:0-15107 GCA_964517245.1 uncultured Eubacteriales bacterium
AATCAACCGGCCGGGCGATCGCGGCGGCCGAAAGGTTCGAGCCAAGTCATGGCCAAAAAAAAATCCGCGCGGAACTCACTTCCGCGCGGACGTTCGATCGATGCGCGATGGGGTAAGCCGGACTTACCGCTTCTTGGCGTTCTTCCGCTTGGCATAAATGCCGAGGGAGATCAGGCCTGCCCCGAGCAGCGCGATCGCGGCGGGCTCGGTCACGGACGTGGGCGGTCCGTTGGGGCCATGGGGCCCGTCGGGCCCGGGGCCGGGGCCGTCGTTGATCCCCGTGACGGTCTGGGACGCCGACAGCGCAGCCATCGCGAAAAACAGGACAAAGATGAGAACCTTGGCTTTATTCAACCTGGAGCTCCTTTTCCCTTGACATAGAACCCGTTCCTCTTGGCTAGCCGATTATCCGGCGCAGGATGGGCAAAGTCAAGCCGGATCAGGCATAAAGGCGCAATTTCACCCCTCGCGACTAACCCCTCTCACCCCTAAAGGCTAGTCGCGGCCTCGCCTCGCTTCCGCCTGACCGAGGAGCCAAAGGACCGAGGCGAGAACGGCCAGTCCCAGGCCGAAGAAGAGGAACCCTCCCGACCTATGAAGGAAGCCCCCCTTGATGATCCTCATGTCCACGAAATAGGACAAGATGTAGAGGGTGACGATGCGGACGGCGTTCTTGAGCAGGGCGACAGGCAAGACGGCGACGGCCAGCATGACCTTATGGCCTGCCTTCCTCAAGAAGATCTCTCCGGCCAGCACGGCCGTTATCAAGAGGGCCAGGCTCGACCGAATCCCGCTGCACTCCTGGGCCACTTGGATGGCCAGGCCGGGGAGGTGAAAAACCGGCCCCTCCTGGACGAAAGGCACTCCCAGCGCGGTGAACAGCAGGCGGGTCACATAGGTCGAGCCGACGACGAGGCCGGCGATGGCCGGCCGCATCGCGAAGACCGGCACGGGCACGGCGAAGATGAGAAAGGCCAACGGAAAAACGGCTCGCCGCCCGCCGCCCTTTCCGTAAAGGATGAGGTAGGCGCCGACCCAGAAGAGAAGGGCGCCCATGGTCGCGATCGAGGCCCGAACATCGAGGCTCGTCCTCAGGAACACCCCCGCGGCGAAGAGTCCGGCGCCCGCGGCCGTCGCCGCGATCCCCCACGGATGGGCCGAGGCCGTCCCCCGGAACATCTCGCGCCGGCGGCGGAAGATCATGTAGGCGCTGACCGCGGGGATGAGGACGATGTGGCTGTAGTACTCGGACACCTGCGTGGTCCTCAGGAGCTGGATCAGCGCCGAGGCGGCCATGGCCGAGGCGACGAGCGTCACCAGGAGGAATATCCAGCCTCTTCGGCGCGCCGGCTTTATGGCACCCATCGTATCTGTTCTCATGGCCGGGGTCCGCCCCATCTTATCCCTTGGAGGCGCCTCGAATCAACACCGGCGGGGGCCCGTTTTCGGACAGAAGTTGAAAACCGTGCTCCGATGATGGTATTTTGAGACCCGGCAGGACATGTACTCCACCCTCTATCGATTCGCCAGGAAGCGCCTCCTCCCCGGACACGGCGTCATCCGGCGCGCCCTGCGCGAGCTCGAGCGAACCCAGTGGCTCTCCCCCCCGGACCTCGAGGCCTGGCAGCTCGCCAGGATCCGGAAGCTGGTCGGCCACGCCTTGGAGAACGTGCCGTTCTACAGAGACCGCTACCGCCGCGAGGGCGTGGATCCTCGAGACATCAAGAGCTTCGCCGACTT
This sequence comes from uncultured Eubacteriales bacterium, assembly GCA_964517245.1. Taxonomy (GTDB): domain Bacteria; phylum Acidobacteriota; class Aminicenantia; order Aminicenantales; family Saccharicenantaceae; genus RBG-16-66-30. The sequence goes on from CAZFBC010000036.1 coordinate 1,741, forward strand.
CCGGCTCCTGCCCGTCCTCACCAGGAAAGACGTCAAGGGCCACATGAAGGACCTGCTCGCGCCCGGCTTCGAGGGCCGGGTCGTCGAAGGGCTGACATCGGGGTCCACGGGCCACCCGATGCGGTTCCTGATGGAGAAGACGGTCGGCTACTGGAGCTATGCCGCGGAGACGCGGTCCCGGGCCTGGCACGGGGTTTTCCCGGGCGACCGGATGGCGCGCTTCCTGTCCACTTCGGGCCACGGCCGGAGCGGGAGCGGCAAGACCCCCCTGGCCGATCGCCTCAAGCGCTACCGCTGGCTCGACTCCAGGAACCTCAGCGAGCCGGCGATGAGGGCCTTCGCCGACCTGCTGGTCAAGTGGCGGCCCGCGATGTTCCGGGCCTATCCCTCGGCTCTGACGATCTTCGCCAAATACCTCCGGGAACGGGGCGTCTCCGGCATCCGTCCCCGATTCATCGAGAGCACCGGCGAGAAGGTCACGCCCGCCCAGAAAGAGCTCTTCACGGAGGTCTTCGGGGCGCCGACCGTCGATCACTACAGCTCGCTCGAGATCTACAGCATCGCCTACCAGTGCCCCGAGGGAAGCCTCCACGTGCTCGAGGAGCGCTGCCTCGAGCTGCTCGAGAACGGAAAAGCGGCCGGGCCCGGGCGGAGCGGAGAGGTCACCGTGACGTCCCTGAACCAGTACGCGATGCCCTTCATCAGGTACCAGAACGGCGACCTCGGCATCCTCGCCTCCCGCCCCTGCCCCTGCGGCCGGGGCATGGCGGTCCTCCAGGAGCTGGGGGGGCGCCAGCGGGACACGCTGACCGGCCACGACGGCCGCCTCGTCCATTGGTCCAGCATCGTCCCCATCATGAAGGTGAAGCCCGAGATCTACCAGTACCAGATGCACCAGCCCGACGACCGCCACCTGGAGGTCAGCCTGGTCTGCAAACAGGACGTCGACGCGGCCTACCTGGAGGGGATCCGGAAGGAGCTCCAGCCTCTCTTCGGCGATCCCGTGCGGATCACCGTGCGCGTGGTCGAGGACCTCTCCATCTCGTCCTCGGGAAAGCGGCTGTTCGTGACCGGGGACGTCAAGCCCGACAGGCCTTGATCCCGCGTCACCGCCCGGACCGGGCCCGCGCCAACAGGTCCGGCAGGACCTCGCCGACCGCGCGGATGTTCGGCTCCTTCATGACGTTCTTGTGGAAGGCGTCGACCTCGTAGAGACGGATCCCGCCCGCGACGAGCTTGTCCCAGCCGAGGGTCCTGTCGCTCAGGAAGAAGCGCGGATTGTGCAGCACGCGGAACAGAACGATGTCGTTCGGATAGGGCGGCGGATCGTACTCATAGAAGGCGTCCCGCTGGTTCATCACCGACCTGAACAGGACGTAGTCCCTCGAATGCCACTTGGAGCCGACCCCCAGCTTGGACAGCAGGCGGTCCGCCAGGCCCTCCGAGTTGGCCTGGACGATATTGGTCAGGCGCATGACGCGCTCCTTGACATAGTTCCACTTCTGCCCCTTCTCGAGGGTGGAGAGGTTCCTGGCTTCCAGGGCGATCCGCTCGGCGAGCCGGGCGACGAGCCGGCCCGCGAAACCGGCATTGGCGTGGCTCCGCGCTATGTAGGCCGGGGTCCTCGTGCTGATCATGGCCAGAAAAGCCACTTTTTCCCCCTGGCCGAGCAGCTGCCGGGAGATCTCGTAGGCGGTCAGGCCGCCCAGGCAATAGCCTCCGAGGTAGTACGGGCCCCGGGGCTGGACCTTCCTGATCTCCGCCAGGAAATCCGCCGCCATCTCCTCGACGCTCTGATCGACGATCTCTCCGCCGTCCAATCCCTTGGCCTGCAGGGCATAGATCGGCTGATCGGCGGGGAAGTACTTGCTCAGGGGCCAGTACTCCAGGACGTTGCCGCCCTCCGAGTGGACGAGGAAGAACGGCGGCTTCTCTCCGCCGCCCCTGGTGATCTCGACCAGCGAGGACCACGGGCCCGCTTCCGGCGGGGCTCCGAGCTTGCCGGCCAGCTCCCGGACGGTCGGCGCCTCGTAGAGGGTCGCCAGCGGCAGCCTGACCTTGAAGGCGCTCTCGATCCGGTCGAACATGCGGACGGCGAAGAGCGAGCTCCCGCCGAGCTCGAAGTAGTTGTCCGTCGGCTCGATCGAGGGCAGGCTCAGGAGGTCCTTCCAGATGTCGGCCAGCCTTCTCTCGGCGTCCGAGAGGAACGGCGAGCCCGGGGCCTTCTCCTCCCGCGATCTCTCGTCCGCGGCGGCCGGGCGGGCCGGTTCGTCCTTCCGGGCGCGCGCCGGCCCGGGCTCTTGGGCGACCGCCTCGAGCCAATGCCGCTTCCTCTCGAAGGGATAGGTCGGAAGAGAAATGCGCCGCCCGCCCCGCGGGCCGTTGAATCCTTCCCAGTCGACCCCGACCCCGGCCGTCCACAGCTCGCCGAGGGCGCGCAACGCGATCTCCATGTCCGATCCCTTGTCCGCGGGCCGTCGCATCGTCTGCACGATCCGCTGAAAAGGGGCCCCTTTGAGCTGCCGGGCCAGCGTGCACAAGGTGTTGCCGGCCCCGACCTCGACCAGGACGCGCCCCCCTTCCTTGCCCAGCGTCTCGAGACAGTCGCGGAACCTCACGGCGTTCCGGAGATGGTCGGCCCAATACCGGGGGCTCGCGGCCTGCTCGGGCGTGATCCAGGCGCCGGTGAGGTTCGAGACGAACGGCACTCGGGGCGGCTTCAGCGCGTGACGGGCGATCTCGGCCTCGAGCCGCCGAGCCGCCGGCTCCATCATGGCCGAGTGGAAGGCGTGGGAGGTGACCAGCCTCTTGTGGCCGATCTTGGCGGCCTCGAGCCCGGCTTCGAGCTCCTCGACGGCCGCGGTCTCCCCCGAGACGACGCACATCCCGGGGGCATTGACGGCGGCCAGGGAGACCTTGTCGCCCAACATCCCCGCGACCTTGTCCTCGGGCGCCGCGACGGCCGTCATGGCCCCCGGCGGCATCTCCTGCATGAAGCGGCCCCGGGCCGCGACGACGGACAGCGCCGTCTCCAGATCGAACACGCCGGCCAAGCACGCAGCGACGTACTCGCCGATGCTGTGCCCGGCCATGGCCGACGGCCGCACGCCCCAGCTCTCGAGGAGCTTGGCCAGCGCGTACTCGACGACGAAGATGGCCGGCTGGGCCACGGCCGTCTGGTTGATCCGCTGGTCGGCCCCGTCCGCGCCAGGCCCCTCGGGATAGAGGACCCGGCGGAGATCGAACCCCAACGAGGGTTGGAGGAGCGTCGCGCAGCGGTCGACCGCCTCCCGGAAGACCGGCTCTTCGAGGTAGAGATCCCTGCCCATACCGGCGTGCTGGGACCCTTGGCCGGTGAACAGGAAGACGACGTCGCCCGGACGGCCTCCCGCCCGTTCGTCCGGCTTGGAGGCGGCGGCGGCGTCCAGTCTCCTGACGGCCTCGTCGACGTCCCGGCAGACGACGAAGCTCTTGTGCTTGAAGGCCTTGCGCCCCGACTGGAACGTGTAGCCCACGTCGGCCAGCCGGAGTTCCCGGCCCGTCCTCAGGAGGTCCGCCAGCCGGCGGGCATAGGCGCCCCTCGCCTGGTCCGTTCGGGCCGAGACCGGGATGACCGTCCAGGCCTCCGCGGCCTTCGCGGGCGCCTGTCCCGGCGGCTCCTCGAGGACGACATGGGCGTTGGTCCCGCCGACCCCGAACGAGCTGACGCTGGCCAGCAGGGGGCGCGGCGCGCCGCTCAGGTCGACCGCGTCCCGGTTGATGTAGAAAGGGGAACTTTCGAGATCGATCTGGGGATTGGGCGTGTCGTAGTTGATGACGGGCGGGACCCTTTTGTGCAGAAGCACCAGGACGGCCTTGATCAGCCCGGCGACCCCGGCCGCGGCGTCGAGGTGCCCGATGTTGGCCTTGACCGACCCGATGGCGCAGTACTGTCTTTTCTCGGTCTTGAGCCTGAAGGCCCGGTTCAAGGCCTCGATCTCGATGGGGTCCCCGAGGCGCGTCCCGGTCCCGTGGGCTTCGTGATAGGCGATGGCCTCCGGGTCGACGCCGGCGTCGGCATGGGCCTGGGCGATGACCGCGGCCTGGCCGGCGACGCTGGGGGCCGTGAAGCTGACCTTGTCCGAGCCGTCGTTGTTGAGGGCCGCGCCCCGGACCACCGCGTAGATGTGGTCGCCGTCCCTGACCGCCTCGTCGAGCCGCTTCAGGACGACGAACGCGGCTCCGTCGCCGAAGACCGTCCCGGCCGCTTTCCGGTCGAACGGCCGGCAGTGTCCGTCGGGAGAGAAGATCTCCCCCTCCTCGTAGAGGTAGCCCGTGTCGAGCGGGCACTGGACGAACGCGCCGCCGGCCACGGCCAGATCGCAGCGGAAATCCTGGAGGCTGTCGAAGGCCTGGCAGACCGCGACCAGCGACAGCGAGCACCCCGTGTGGATGTTCAGGCTGGGCCCGCGGAGGTCCAGCTTGTAGGACACGCGGGTCGCCAGGTAATCGGGCGAGTTCGCGAGATAGGTGGCGTGCGCCCCGAACTGTTCCACGGCCTCCCTGTTCGGGAGGACGTGATTGACGAAGTAGCTGTTGAAACCGGTGCCCCCGAAGACCCCGATCAGGCCCTTGAAGCCGTCCGGGACGTAACCCGCGTCCTCGAGCGCCGCGGCCGAGACCTCGAGAAAGAGACGCGCCTGCGGGTCCATGATCTGGGCTTCCCGCGGGCTGATGTTGAAGAACGCGGCGTCGAACGCGTCGGCGCCCTCGAGGACCCCTCGGGCCTTGACGTAGGCGGGGTTCTTCCTGAGCGATCCGGGGACAGAGGGGTCCAGGCGGTCGTCGTCGAAGAAAGTGACGGACTCACGGCCTTCGCAGAGGTTCTTCCAGAGCTCTTCGTGGGTGTCGGCGTCGGGGAACCTCAAGGCGATGCCGACAATGGCGACGCCTTCTGTCGACGGGCCGCCCCTCTGTTCTTTCATTTGCCGGATCCGGTCCCCTATTTTACCGAGATACGCGCCCGGCGCAAGCGCTTTCGACGGGCCCTTTCCTCGTAATCCTCGTCCGGCCTCTCCGAAGGGCTTTCGCCGGCGAGGTATTCGGCCAACAGCCTGACCTTGGGATACTCGAACAGCTTGACCACGGGCACTTCGATCCCGAACGCGGCGCCGACCGTCTCCGCCAATCGGACGGCCAGCAGAGAGGTCCCTCCGAGGTCGAAGAAATTGTCGTCCCGCCCGACCGTCGGGATGCCGAGGGCCTCTCCCCAGAGGCGGGCCAGCTCCTCTTCGGCGCGTCCGGCGGCGGGCACGAAGGCCTGTTCCAACCGGGGCCTAGCCTTCTCCGGGGCCGGGAGCTTCGCGCGGTCGACCTTGCCGCTGGCGGTGAGCGGCAGCGAATCCAGGATCACGAACGCGTTGGGGACCATGTAGTCGGGCAGGCGTTCGGCCATGAAGGCGCGCAGAGGCTCGATGAAGAGCTCCTCCCCGGCCTGGGGGACGACGTAGGCGACGAGCCGCTGGTCGCCTTTCCCGTCGACGTCGACGGACGCGGCCGCCAGGGCGACCTTCGGGTCCCGCGACAGGACGGCTTCGATCTCTCCCAATTCGACCCGGATGCCGCGGAGCTTGACCTGGCGGTCGGCCCGGCCTGTGAACCTGATGTTGCCGTCCTCGAGGAGCATCCCGAGATCGCCCGTTCGGTAGAGCGGCTCCTTCGACCCGGGGTCGAGCGGGTTCTCGATGAAGGCCCGGGCGGTCATCTCGGGGGCCTTGAAATACCCCAGGCTGCGGAACTCCGTCTCGATGTGGATCTCGCCCTCCTCCCCGACCCCGCAAGCCCTTCCGTCCTTGAGCACGAGGGCCCGGGCGCCCGGAATGGGCTTGCCCAGAGGCACGATCTCCTGCGCCCGCAGCCCGGAGACGCCGACCCGATGGAAGAGCTTGGCCAGCGTCGTCTCCGAAGGGCCGTACAGATTGACCAGTGCGGCGTGGGCCCCGACGAGGTCCCGCCAGCGGATCGCGTCGTATCCGTAGAGGGCCTCTCCGGCGGTCATCGCGTAGCGCAGGTCGGGAAGGGCCCGGCCGCCGGAAGGCCGCCCTTCGATGGCCCCCATGACGAGCCGGAAAAGGGTCGGGACGATGTGGGTCAGCGTTATCCCGCTCTCCTCGAGCCACTGAAGGAGCTCCTTGGGGCTCGTCCGGACACGTTCGTCGGGGATGACCAGCGTCCCGCCGCAGCAGAGGGGCACGAAGATGTCCCTCAGGCTGACGTCGAAGGTCGGGTGAGACAGCCAGCTGACGCGCTCGCCGGGCCCCAATCCGAACTCCCGGATCTCCCACTCGATGAAGTGGCATAATCCCTTGTGGCTGCCCAAGATGGCCTTGGGCTCTCCTGTCGAGCCCGAAGTAGAAAGGAGGTAGCAGGCGTCGGTTCCCGCGGGTCTCTTTTTTATCGCGTCGCGTTCGGCGCCTTCCGACCGCCCGTCCCCGAGGATGTCCCCGGCGATGAGATGGGTCCCGAAGCGGCGCCCCGCCGACGGGGCCGCTTTCAATTTGGCCTCGAGCCCGGCGCCGTTCGGGGCGTCCGTCACGACGAGGGCCGGCTCGGCCAGCTCGAGGATGGCCCTCAGCCGCCGGCCGGGAAAATCGACGCTCAGGGGGAGATAGACGCCCCCGGCCTTTAAAACGGAGAGGATCGTCACGACATATTCGAGGCCGGGCTCGAAATAGACGCCGACGATCGAGCCGGCGCCGACCCCCTTTTCGGCCAGCTCGGCGGCCATCCGGCCGGAGGCCGCGTCGAGCTGCTCGAAGGTGGCCTCCCTCCCCCGGCAGACGACGGCGACATGGCCCGCGCGCTCCGCCGCCGTCGCGCTGAAGAGGCCGTGGATCAAAGGCTGTTCCATCTTCGCACCTGTTCCACCCTCGAGACATCATACTGAAATCCCGTTCCATTTCAAAGGACGGCCCGCCCGGCTGTATAATGCCGGCGTGATCCGTTCTGGGAAGGGAAAGGCGGCCGGCCCGAGGAAAAGCGAAGAGGTCCACATCTGGACCGCCGACCTGGCCCTTTGGACCGGTCGCGACGGGAGCGACATCGGCCGCCTCTCTCCCGACGAGCGACGAAGGGCGGCCCGCTTCCTGTCGAGCCGGGACCGGGCGCGCTTCGTCGCCAGGCGCGGCCTTCTGAGACGGATCCTCGGAGAGTATCTCTCCCTCCCGCCCGATAAGATCCCGTTCCGATACGACCGTTACGGAAGGCCGGGACTGGGCCAAGGGAACCTCCGTTTCAACGCTTCCTCCTCCGGAGACCAGGCCGTCGTCGCCGTGGCCTTCGGCCGTCGGATCGGAGTGGACATCGAGCAGGTCGCGGCCTTTCCCGAGATGTCTTCGGTCGCGAAGCACGTCTTCTCATCCCCCGAATTCGAAGCTTACAGCTCCTCCGGAAAGGCCGGGCGGGAAATGATCTTCTTCCGCTTCTGGACGAGAAAGGAAGCCCTCGTCAAAGCCATCGGCGGGGGGCTGTCCCTCGACCTGGCCGCGCTGGACGTCTCGGCCCTCGAGGGCGGGTCCGTCCGCGAGGTCGTGACGGGGAGCGTCGGAAGAAAAAAGGGCGTCTGGACGGTCCGCGATCTCGCTTCGCCGCCGGGATTCTCGGCCGCTTTCGCTCTGGAAGGCCCCTCACTCCCGGCGCCCGAGATCAGGGAATTCGAGGCCGGGCCTTCCATCTTTGCCTGATGTCGCACGACAAAATTATCCATGGACATTCGTGCCTTGAACCCGCTCGACCGGCCCGATTGGGACGCCCGGTTGCCGGACCTTCCGGCTTCGTCGTTCTTCCTGACGGCCGCATGGGCGAAGGTCTTGGCCGAGAGCTACGGCTACGAACCCCTCTATTTCACGGCCTGCGACGGGGACCGGGTCACGCTTCTGATGCCGATGATGGGCGTCACCAGCCGCCTGACCGGCCGGCGGGGCGTTTCGCTGCCTTTCACGGACCAATGCCCGACCTTCGCCCTGTCACAGGAGGATTTCCTCCTGGCTCAACGGCGGGTGATCGGTCACGGCAAGGACCGCGGCTGGAGATACGTCGAATGGCGGAGCGACCGGCATTTCGGCCCCGATGTCCCTTTTTGGGATGAGTTCTACACCCATACGATCGACCTCGGAAGGGAGGAGAAGGTCCTCTTCTCCGGACTCTCGGACAACAACCGGAGGAACGTCCGGAAGGCCTCCCGGGAGGGCGTGACCGTGAGGTTCGAGCGCACCCCGGAAGCGCTCCGGGCTTTCTACAGGCTGAACCTGATCACCAGGAAGCGGCACGGCCTCCCCCCCCAGCCGTTCAAGTTCTTCGAGAACCTGAACGAGTTCGTCATCTCCAAGGAGCTCGGCGTCATCGCTTCCGCCTATCACCAAGGGAAGGCGGTCGCGTGCTCCGTCTTCCTCCAATTCGGCGGAGAGGCCATCTTCAAGTACGGCGCTTCGGACATGAGCTTCCAATACCTGCGGCCCAATAATCTCCTCATGTGGGAGGCCTGCGCGTTCTTCGCGCGCCAGGGCGTCCGGACCCTGAACCTGGGCCGGACCGACCTGTGGGACGACGGGCTGCTGCGCTTCAAGAGAACGTGGGGGGCCGAGGAAGCGCTGATCCGCTATTACCGGTACGACCTCGGGAAGGACGCCTTTGTCCGGAAACGGGCCGGAGCCGGGGCCTGGTATCCCAAGGTTTTCGCACGGGTCCCGATCCCGCTGGCGCGCCTGATCGGGCGCTTCGCCTACCGGCACGTGGGCTAGGCCCTCACCCCTAAGGGCGAGAGGGGCCGGGGAAACATCACCCCTCGATTAGCCCCCCCCGGGTATGGGAAAGCCGGCGGCCGGCCTCTAATCTGGGATCGGGCCGGTGGGCGCGGGCCGCCCCGAGAGCGGGCCCCGTTTCCTTGACACCCGGCCGTGGTCAGACTATTCTTGACAATCAACGCTGAGCCACTCGAGGAGAAACGGAATGGGCGACGAAATCCTGTGCAAGAAGTGCATCCTCACCTCCGGTACGCCCGGCATCGAGTTCGACGCGGACGGCGTCTGCAATTATTGCCGCGGCCATGTCCGGATGAGCGGGGCGGGCGAGGCCAAGCTCCGCGAGGTCCTCGAGCGCCACAAGTCGCTGAAGAAGAAATACGACGCCATGGTGTGCATCAGCGGCGGGCGGGACAGCGCCTACCTGCTCCTGAAGATGGTCAGGGACTACGGCATGAAGGTCCTGGCCGTGAACTACAAGAACCCGTTCACTTCGGAACAGGCCCGGGCCAATCTCAAGAGGGCCGTGGACCTGCTCAAGGTGGACTTCGTCGATTGGGAGTTCCCGCGCGACAAGCACAGGAAGGCGACGGCCAAGACCCTCAAGGTTTGGAGCCACCACCCCTCGTCCCTTCTCATCCCCCTCGTCTGCGCTCACTGCAAGACGACGTGGCCCGGATTCTACAAGGTCGCCCGGGAGCACGACATTTCGCTCATCCTCATCGGCAGCAATCCGCTGGAGACGGCCTCTTTCAAGAAGGCCGGGTTGGGCGGCGCCAGGACCTACCACAAGCTCAAGAACGTCCCCAACATCCTCCTGAAGACCGTCCGGGAGCTGGTCAAGAACCCCCGCTACCTGGTCAAGACCTCCTGGCCCATGGTGTTCAAGATGTACTTCATGGCCAGCCACTCCTCGCCCTACCTGCGCTGGCGCTACCGCGGCATCGAGGTCATCCGCCTCTACGATTATCTCAATTGGAGCGAAAAGGACGTCCTGGAGGAGATCACGAGGGAGCTGGGCTGGCAGAAATCGTCGGAAGTCGCCTCGTCCTGGAGGTTCGACTGCCGTCTCGACTACGTCCGGCGGCTCATGTACGCCTCCACTCACGGCGTGACCGAGCTCCGGGACCTGTTCAGCAAGATGATCCGGGAAGGCCTCTTGAGCCGCGAGGAGGCGCTGGAAAGGATGAAGACGGAGGACGTCGTGCCCGTGCCCGTGGCCAACGACGTTCTCGCCGATATCGGGCTGAAGCTGGACGATCTGAACCTGAAACAGGTCCCCCACGACCAGGGCACCTGAGCGGAAGGGAAGAGATTTGTCCCGGCAACAGACCCGCGCCAAGATCCTCGAGTCCCTCGACCGGGTCGAGGCCTGGATCGAGCGCAACGGCTTCCGGGGCTACGAGCCGTCCGACGGCCTGACTTCGTTCCTGCTTCCCCTGACGTTCGACCGTCCCATCCTCAAGCGGCTCCTCCAGCAGGTGGGGCGGCAAAGCCCCGTCAACTTCAGGCCCCTGATGGGCGTCAAGCCGCTGGAATCCACCAAGGCCCGGGGCTACATGGCCCTGGGCTATCTCGACCGGTATCGCCTGACGGGCGACGGGGCTTACAAGGACAAGGCCCTCCGGTGCCTCGAATGGCTGGACCTGAACCGCAGCCCCGGGTACGCCGGCCACGGCTGGGGGAACGCCTTCCCCATGGTCGGCCGCCGGAATGCCATCCGGGCGCACGAGCCCATGCTGGTCTGGACGAGCCTCATCGGGCTGGCGTTCGTCGAGGCCTACCGGATGTTCGGGATCGAGCGGCATCTCGAGGTCGTCGCCGGCATTACGGAATGGGTGCTCGGCCTTCCCGCCGAGAGGACGGAGCGCGGGACGTGCCTGAGCTACGTCCCGAGCGAACAGAGCTCCATCCACAATTCGAACATGCTGGGGGCCGGCTTCCTGGCCCAGGCCGCCGCCCTGACCGGCGACGGAAGGGCCCGGGCGGCGGCCAGAAGCTGCATGGAGTACAGCTGCTCGCGGCAGCTCGCCGACGGGAGCTGGTATTACGGCGAGGACCCGTCGCATCACTGGATCGACAATTTCCACACGGGATACAACCTGGACAGCCTCAAACGATACATCGAAGCCACGGCGGACCTCGAGTTCGAGCCGCACCTTCGCAAGGGCCTCGACTATTACATCCGGCATTTCTTCGACGCGGACGGCCGGCCCCGCTACTACCACGACCGCGCCTACCCCATCGACATCCAGTGCTGCTCCCAGGCCATCGAGACCCTCGCCTTCTTCGCGGACCGCGACCCCCGGGCGCTCGAGGCGGCCTGCCGGGCCGCCCTGTGGACGGTCCGGCACATGCAGGCGCGTGACGGTCACTTTCGCTATCGGATCTACCCTTTGAGGATCACGTCCGGCACCCCCATGCTGCACTGGGGGCAGGCCACGAACCATCGGGCGTTGGCCCATCTGCTCGTCAAGCTCGCCGAGGAATGAACGCCATGGCTTTCAAAGAGTCCGTCTATTACAACCTCAAAGCGGTCACGCCCCCCTCGGCGGTCCTTTATTTCCGCAGGCGCTATGTCGCGTGGAAGCTGCCTCGGCACGCGCACGAATGGCCCATCGACCGCGATTCCGCCACTCCGCCCAAGGATTGGACGGGCTGGCCCGACGGGAGGCCATTCGCTCTCGTCCTGACCCACGACGTCGAATCGAGCCGGGGGCTCGAACGGTGTCTCAACCTCGCGGCCGTCGAAGAGCGCCTGGGCTTCCGCTCAGCCTTCAATTTCGTGGCCGCCGATTACGAGCTGCCCGACTTTTTGAGGAACGAGCTCCTGGCCCGGGGATTCGAGATCGGGATCCACGGCCTTCATCACCGGGGGAATCCGTTCCGTTCACGGCGGACGTTCGAGAAACAGGCCGAACGGATCAATCGGACCCTCGAGGAGTGGAAAAGCGTCGGCTTCCGCACTCCGAGCATGTTCCACGACCTGGACCTCATCCGCCTGCTCGACATCGAATACGACGCGTCCACGTTCGACACGGATCCGTTCGAGCCGCAGCCGAACGGCATGCGGACGATCTTCCCCTTCTGGGTGCCGGCGTCGGGGGGCCGGAAAGGCTACATCGAGCTCCCCTACACCATGCCCCAGGATTATCTGCTCTTCGCCCTGCTCCGGGAGAAGTCCATCGACATTTGGAAGCACAAGCTGGAATGGCTCGCCGAGCATGGCGGGATGGTCTTGACCAACACGCATCCGGACTACATGTTCTTCGGAGGCACGCGGCTCCCCGACGAATACCCCGTCGAGCGCTACGAGGAGCTCCTGACTTTCATCAAGGAGCGCTACGCCGGCCGGTATTGGAGCGCCCTGCCCAGGGAGGTCGCGCGTTTCTGGAAGGCCCGATATCCCGAAGGGGCCGCTTCCGTCCGGAAGCCGCTCCACGTCTGCATGCCCGTCTACACGTTCTACGAGATGGACAACCGGGTCATGCGGTACGCGGAGGCGCTGGCCCGCCGGGGCGACGAAGTCACCATTCTCGCCCTGGGCCGCAAGGGCCGGGTCCGCAGCCAGATGGTCCGGGGGGTCCGGCTTAACCGGATCCAGAACCGCGATGTCCGGGAGACGGGCAAGATCGCCTATGTGCTGAACTTCGGGACCTTCCTGCTGAAGTCCCTTCTCCACCTGGCCCGGCTGAACGCCAAGATGAGATGCGACCTGGTCCATGTCCACTCCGTGCCCGACTTCGAGGTCTTTGCCGCCGCCGTGCCCAAGCTCAAGGGGGCCAAGGTCATCCTCGACATCCACGACATCGTCCCCGAATTCTACGCCAGCAAGTTCGGCGTCGGCCCGAAGAATCCGATCTATAGGCTCCTGGCCTACTTGGAGAAGAGGTCGTGCGAATACGCCGACCACGTCATCGTCTCCAACCACATCTGGCAGGAGACCCTCGTCTCCCGTTCCGTGGAGCGGGAGAAGTGCTCGGTGTTCTTGAACTACCCGGACGAGACGATCTTCTTCCCCAGGCCCCGGAAACGGGACGACGGCAAGTTCGTCATGATCTACCCCGGCACGCTGGCCTGGCACCAGGGATTGGATCTGGCCGTCAAGGCCTTCTCCAAGATCGCCGCCGCGTTCCCCCAGGCCGAATTCCACATCCACGGCAAGGGCCCCGAGGAAGCCAGCCTGATCCGGCTCATCGGGGAGCTGGGTTTGCGGGACCGGGTGCTCCTCAAGGAGGTCCTGCCGCTCTGGGAGATCGCCGCGGTCATGGCCGAGGCGGACCTGGGCGTCATCCCCAAGAGGAACGACAAGTTCGGAGGGGACGCCTTCAGCACCAAGATCCTGGAGTTCATGTCGCTGGGCGTGCCCGTTCTGGTCGCGACGACGCGGGTCGACCGCTACTATTTCAACGACGCCGTGGTCCGGTTCTTCGAGTCCGGGGACGTCGACGACCTGGCGGCGCAAATGAAGTCCCTGATCGGGGACCGCGAAGCGCGCGAGACGCAGGCCCGCGAAGCGATGGCCTTCGTCTCCGATCTCAGGTGGGAGAAGAAGAAAGGCCTTTATTTCGACCTCGTCGACGGTCTCGT
>CAZFBC010000037.1:0-12191 GCA_964517245.1 uncultured Eubacteriales bacterium
CCTCGGTCAGTTGGCCGCCCTCCTCGTAGCCGACGTAGCCGGGCGGCGCGCCGATGAGCCGGCTGACCGTGTGCTTCTCCATGTATTCCGACATGTCCAGCCGGACCATGGCCTTCTCGTCGTCGAACAGGAACTCGGCCAGGGCCCGGGCCAGCTCGGTCTTGCCGACGCCCGTCGGGCCGAGGAAGATGAACGAGCCGATGGGCCGCCCGGCCTCCTGGATGCCGGCCCGCGAGCGCCGCACCGTGGCCGCCACCGCACGGATGGCCGTCTCCTGGCCGATGACCCGCCTCCCGAGGAGCTCCTCCATGCGGATGAGCCTGTCGACCTCCCCCTCGAGCATCTTGGCGACGGGGATGCCGGTCCACTTGGAGACGACCTGGGCGATGTCCTCCTCGTCGACCTCCTCCTTGAGCATCCGTCCCTTGGCCTGGAGCGCGGCCAGGCCGGCCGCCGCCTTGTCCATCTCCTTCTGGATCTCGACCAGCTTGCCGTAGCGGATCTCCGCGGCCTTCTCGAGGTCGCCGCGCCGCTCGGCGCTCTGCTCCTCGATCCTGAGCGCGTCCTGCCGCTCCTTGAGCCTGCCGGCGGCCTCGATCGTCTCCTTCTCCTTCTGCCAGCGGCCGCGCAGCGCCGAGGCCTTCTCCTTGAGGTTGGCCAGCTCCTCCTCGATCCGCTCCAGGCGCTCCCTGGAGGCCGGGTCCTTCTCTTTTTTCAGGGCCTGGCGCTCGATCTCGAGCTGGAGGGTCCGCCGGTCGAGCTCGTCGAGCTCCTCGGGCAGGCTGTCGATCTGGATGCGGATGCGCGAGGCGGCCTCGTCGACGAGATCGATGGCCTTGTCCGGGAGGAACCGGCTGGTGATGTAGCGCGACGAGAGCGTCGCCGCCGCGACCAGGGCCGAGTCCTTGATCCGGACGCCGTGGTGGACCTCGTACTTCTCCTTGAGGCCGCGGAGGATCGAGACCGTCTCCTCGACGGTGGGCTCGTCGACGTAGACCTGCTGGAAGCGCCGCTCCAGGGCGGCATCCTTCTCGATGTGCTTCTTGTACTCGTTGAGGGTCGTCGCCCCGACGCAGCGGAGCTCGCCCCTGGCCAGGGCCGGCTTGAGCATGTTCGAGGCGTCGACCGCGCCCTCGGCCGCGCCGGCGCCCATGATGGTGTGGAGCTCGTCGATGAACAGGACGATCTCGCCGCCCGACTCGCCGATCTCCTTGAGCACGGCCTTGAGCCGGTCCTCGAACTCGCCGCGGAACTTCGTCCCGGCGACGAGGGAGCCGATGTCGAGGGCGAGGAGGCGCTTGTTCTTGAGCGACTGGGGCACGTCGCCGTTGGCGATGCGCTGGGCCAGGCCTTCGACGACGGCGGTCTTGCCGACCCCGGCCTCGCCGATGAGCACGGGGTTGTTCTTGGTCCGCCGCGACAGCACCTGGACGACCCGCCGGATCTCGTCCTCGCGTCCGATGACCGGGTCGAGCTTGCCCTGGCGGGCCAGGGCGGTCAGGTCGCGGGCGTATTTCTCGAGGACCTGGTACTTGCCCTCGGGCTCGGGGTCGGTCACCCTGTGCGAGCCGCGGACCGAGGCCAGCGCCTTGAGCACGCCCTCCTCGGCGACGCCGCTCGCCCGGAGGATCCGGGCCGCCTCGCTCTTCCCGTCCATGAGCATGGCCAGGAAGAGGTGCTCGGTCGAGACGTACTCGTCCCGGAGCTTTTCGGCCTCCTTGCGGGCCGCCTCGAGGATCCGGCGCAGGTCGGGTGAGAACACGGTCTCCCCTCCCCCGCTGACCTTGGGCAGGCGGGCCAGGCTCGCGTCGATCTCGGACCGGATCTTCTCCGCCGGCGCGCCGATCTTGGCCAGGAGGGCGTTGACAATGTTCTCGTCCTGGGCGAGAAAGCTCCACAGGAGATGCTCGGGACGGATCTCCTGATGCCCGAGCTCTTCGGCCCTTCCCTGAGCTTTTTGGATGGCCTCCTGGGACATGACGGTGAATTGTTCCCAGCGCATCAGACGCACCTCCCTCGGGGATGATCCTTTCTATTTAAGCCTCCCGGCGGGGGGCTGTCAAGGCGGCGCGCGGCGCCGCCGCGGCCCCCGCCCGCGCCCCCTTGACAAGCGGGGGAAAATGCATATTTATTGTCGGTAGGAGCGTCATCATGGAAGAGATGGAAGTCACGAGCTGGCTGACGCTTGACGCCATCAGGAAATCGAAGAGCGCCGAGATCGTCGAGACCGTCGGGAACCTCCAGGCGGACCACTGCAAGTCCGTCTTCTGCGTCATCGAGGACGACTATCTCGAGCTCTGCTACAGCGACTCGGCGGCCAACACCATCCGCCGTTTCGAGGACCGCGATGAGTTCGACGCCGCCCTGGAGGAGCGCAAGGAAGACAACGGCGAGGCGCCCCACGAGGACGACGGCGACAAGGACTTCGACGAGGACGGGGACGAAAGCGACGAGGAGGAGGTCGGCGACGGTTTCTCCGTCGAGGACGAGTCCGAGACCTATTGACCGGAAGGGCCGGGGCCGCAGCGGCCCTTGAGCCCGGCCAGGACGTTCAGCGCTTCGAGGGGGGTCAGCGAGGCCGGGTCGAGCGCCTCGATCTCCTCCCTGAGTTCCCTCAAGAGGGCGAGCTCCCTGTCCTCGGCGAAGAGCAGGAGCTGGCTGCGGTCGCCGGCGGGGCGGCCCCGGCCGGCCAGGCGCGGCAGGCCCGTCTCGTCGAGCTCCCGCTTCTCCAGGTTGAAGAGGATCTCCCGGGCCCGGTCGATGACGTCCCGCGGGATGCCGGCCAGCTTGGCCACGTGGATGCCGTAGCTCCGGTCGGAGGGGCCCGGCAGGATCCTGCGCAGGAAGACGACCTCGTCCTTCCACTCCCGGACCGAAACGTGGTGGTTCTTGATCCGCGGCAGGGTCAGGGCGAGTTCGGTCAGCTCGTGGTAGTGGGTGGCGAAGAGGGTCTTGGGCCGGACGCCCTCGCGCTCGTGGAGCCGCTCGGCGACGGCCCAGGCGATGCTCAGGCCGTCGAAGGTGCTCGTGCCGCGGCCGACCTCGTCGAGGAGGATGAGGCTGCGGGCCGTGGCGTTGTGGAGGATGGCGGCCGTCTCCAGCATCTCGACCATGAACGTCGACTGCCCGACGCTGAGGAAGTCCATGGCCCCGATGCGGGTGAAGATGCGGTCGACGAGGCCGATGGTCGCCGCCTTGGCCGGAACGAAGGAGCCCATCTGGCCGAGGAGGACGATGAGCGCGGCCTGCCTCAGGAAGGTCGACTTGCCGCCCATGTTCGGGCCGGTGATGATGAGGATCTGGTTCTCGGCGGCGTCGAGCTCGAGGTCGTTGGGGATGAAGGGCTCGGCCTGGCTGGTCTCGATGACGGGGTGGCGGCCGGCCTCGATGCGGAGGGCGTCCCCCTCGTCGACAACCGGGCGGACGTAGCTCCGCCGGGCGGCGCACTCGGCCAGGGCCAGGAGGACGTCGAGCGCCGCGAGGTCGGCGGCGATCGCCTGCAGGCGCCGGGTCTCCCGGGCCACGGCCTCGCGGACCTCGAGGAAGAGCCTCTGCTCGAGCAGGCCGATGCGCTCCTCGGCGTGGAGGACCTTCTCCTCGTACTCCTTGAGCTCCGGCGTGAGGAACCGCTCCGAGTTGACCAGGGTCTGCTTGCGCATGTAGTCGGCCGGGACCTGGGGCAGGTTGGGCTTGGTCACTTCGATGTAGTAGCCGAAGACCTTGTTGTAGCGGACCTTGAGCGAGCCGATCCCGGTCCGCTCCCGCTCCCGGCTCTCGAGCTGGGCGATGAAACCCTTGCCGGACCGGCTGACCGCGCGCAGGTCGTCGAGCTCGGCGTTCCAGCCGTCCCGGACGATGCCGCCCTCGGTCAACAGGAACGCGGGCTCGTCCAGGATGGCCCGGTCGACGAGCGCGGCCACGTCGGCGGCGTTGTCCCAGCGGCCGGCCGTCTCCCTGAAAAGCCCGGCCGAGAACGCCGCGAGCTCGCGCTCGACGTGCGGCAGGGGCGCCAGCGACCTCTTCAGGGCGACGAGGTCGCGCGGGTGGGCGGCGGCCAGGGCGATCTTACCGACCAGACGCTCCAGGTCGAGGACGCCCTTGAGCGTCTCCCGCAGCTCGCGGCGGGCGATGGTCGCGCCGAGCGCCTCGGCGACGGCGTCCTGCCGGGCGGCGATCGCCCCGACGTCGCGAAGGGGCCTCAGGAGCCAGGACCGGAGCAGCCGGCCGCCCGCGGCCGTCACGGTGAAGTCGATGACGTCGAGAAGCGTGCCCTTGGCCCGGCCGTCGCGGAGGTTGCGGACGAGCTCGAGGTTGCGGACGGTCGTCGCGTCGAGGACGAGGTGGCCGGCGGCGCTGAGATAGGAGACGCGGTGGACGAGGGCCAGGGAGTCGCGCCGGACCCGCTTGACGTAGGCGACGAGGGCCCCGGCGGCGGCCACGGCCCGGGGTTTGTCCTCGAGGCCGAAGCCGGCGAGCGACTTCGCGCCGAAGTGCTCCAGGACGACGCGGGCCGCCTGGGGCGGGTCGAAGAGCCAGCCCTCGGCCGGGCTGAGCGTTGCGGCGGCCGGGCCGTCGACGGCCAGGACGCGCCGCAGGGCGTCCTCCGCCCCCTCGGGATAGAGGACCTCCTTGGGGGCCGCCTTGAAGATCTCGTCGGCGAGGAGCCTGGCCTCGGCCCAGTCGCCTTCGAGGGTGCGGACCTCCCCGGCGGCGAGGTCGAGCAGGGCCATCCCCCAGCCGTCGTCCGCCAGGGCCAGCGAGACGATGAAGACGCTCTCCTTGGCCTCTTCCGTCTCGATCTCGACGGCCGTGCCCGGGGTCAGGACCTTGACGACCTCGCGGCGGACGACCCCCTTGGCCGCCTTGGGGTCCTCGACTTGCTCGCAGACGGCGACCTTGAACCCGGCCCGCAGGAGCTTGGGGAGATAGGAGCCGACGGCGTGATAGGGCACGCCGCACATCGGGACCTTCTGCCGCGAGGTCAGGGCGATGTCCAGGACGGGCGCGGCGGCCCGGGCGTCCTCGTAGAACATCTCGTAGAAGTCGCCCAGGCGGAAGAAGAGCAGGGCGTCGCGGTGGAGCTCCTTGAGGCGGAAGTACTGCTCCATCATCGGGGTCAGGGAGGCGTCGTTGGGCATCGGAGAACCCTCACTATACCCACGGGCCGGGCCTTTTGCAACCTCGTGCTTTCCCACGGGGCCGCGGAGGGGCCTCTGGGATCGACTCCGTTCGCTGCGGTCATTCTTCACGCCGCGCACTCTTTCCTCACGCCTGAGATGGCGTTTCCTCCTCGTTGACACGCGGGGGAAGCTGGTGTTATTCTCGAGGGGCCGTGAACATCCCCAACATCCTGAGCATCGCCCGCATCCTGGCCATCCCGGCCCTGGTGGCCATGATGCTGGCCGGATTCAGGGGCCACGAGATCGTCGCCCTGGCCATCTTCGTGTTCGCCGCCCTGACCGACGCCGTCGACGGCTGGATCGCCCGGCGGCAGGGCGAGGTCACCGTTCTCGGCCAGCTGCTCGACCCGACGGCCGACAAGCTCCTCATCGCCTCGGCCATCATCTGTCTCGTCGACCTGGGCCTGGTCCCGTCCTCGGCGGCCATCATCATCATCGGCCGGGAGATCGCCGTGACCGGGTTCCGGGCCATGGCCTCCTCCAAGGGCATCAACATCCCGGCCTCGGTTTTCGGCAAGGCCAAGATGGGCAGCGAGTCGTGGATCCTGGGGGCCCTCATCCTGGGCCCGAACTACCTCGGCAAGCTCATCATGGGGGTGGCCAAGGTCGGCCTGTGGCTGGTCGTGGCCCTGGCCATCATCTCGGCCCTGGAATACTTCATCCGCTTCGGGCCGCAGGTCATCTCACAGCGGGCCGAATAGCGCCGCCCTGGCCTTCTCCGCTCCCTCCGTCGTCTCCACGCCGTGGAAGGCCGGCGCCTGGGGCCAGCCCCGGGCGATGCGCCTGACGAGGCCGGTCAGCACCTTGCCCGGGCCGCATTCGACGCAGGCCTCGACGCCCATGTCCCGCAGGACGGCCATGGACCTCGTCCACAGGACGGAGCGGCTGACCTGCCGCTTGAGGGCGTCCCGGGCCTCAGCGCCGGTCCGGACGGGCCGGGCGTCGACGTTCGTGACGACCGGGAAGCGCGGGTCCGCGAAGGCCGTCCTGTCGAGCTCCGCGGCCAGCCTCTCCTCGGCCGGCATCATCAGCCGAGAGTGGAACGGCGCGCTGACCGGCAGCAGGACCGACCGCGGCGCCGCGATCGCGGCCAGGGCCTCGTCGACGGCCGCCGTGTCGCCGGAGATGACGATCTGGTCGTCGCCGTTCCAGTTGGCGATCTCGACGACGCCCGACCGCACGCCGGCGAGGCGCTCCTCGACGACGTCGCCGGGGACGCCCAGGACCGCGGCCATGGCCCCGGCGCCCACGGGCACGGCCTCCTGCATGTAGCGGCCCCTCTTGTGGACGAGCCGGACGGCGTCCTCGAAGCCCAGGGCGCCCGCGGCGACGAACGCCGAGTACTCGCCCAGGCTGTGGCCGGCGGCCACGGCCGGATCGCGGCCGAGGAGCCGGCAGGCGGCCGTGCTCACCACGAGGAGGGCCGGCTGGGTGTTGCGGGTCAGGCGGAGCTCTTCCTCCGGGCCTTCGAAGCAGATCTTCGTGAGCGGGAAACCCAGCACCTCGTCGGCCCGGTCGAAGAGCTCCCGCGCAACGGGCGATCCCTCGTAGAGGTCCCGGCCCATGCCCACGGCTTGAGAGCCCTGCCCCGGAAAAAGGTAGGCGACGGTCATTGCAGGCAATCCTTCCTGATCCGGACGTCCGCTCTCTTCCTCAGGTCCCGGACCCAGCCGGCCGTCTGCCGGTCCCGACGCTCCCCGCGGATCCAAGCCTCGATCGCGTCGTCGACGCGGTCGAGGGGCTCGGCCTCGAGGCCGAGACGGGCCCGCTCCGGGGCGTAGATGTCCCGGTAGTACCGCTCGACCTCCGTGACCGAGACGGGGATGGACTGGCTGAAGCGCAGGGCCAGGGCCCGCTCGCAGAGGATGCGGTCGGCGATGTAGGGCTCGAGGTCCTGCGGCCGGAGCCCGAACCGGCCGAGCTTGGCGGCGAAGGCCTCCTCGCCGAGCGTCCGGCGCAGGTCGTCGACCGCCGCGGCCAGCTCGTCCGCCCCGACGCCGCGGGCCTCGCGGGCCAGGTCGAGGACGATGCTGCGGTCGATGAGCGCTTCGAGCGCCGCCAGCCTCGGGTCGGTCCCCTCCTCGGCGGCCGGGCCGCGCCCCAGGCCGAACTCGGCCGCGACCTCGACGTCGAGCCGGGTGATGATCCCGCCGTTGACGACGGCGACGACGCAGTTGAGGGTCTGGGCCGGGACGGCCGCCGCCGCCAGGAGTGTGAACAGCGCGATCCTCGTGATCATCGTCGCTCCCGTCTCTTTAGAAGATGTGGCCGATCGTCAGGAAGACGAGCGGCCGGCCCTTGACGTCCTGGGCGTCGAACCCCCAGAGCTTCCAGGCGACCTCGACGCGCACCGGCCCGAGCGGCGTCCTGTAGCGGAGGCCGGCCCCGGCCGCCCCGAGGACGTCGAAGGGGTTGAGGTCGCCGAGCTCCGCGTAAACGTTGCCGAGGTCGAAGAAGGCGACCAGCCGGAGCTCCCGCCACGACGGCACGACCGCGATCGACAGGTCGGCGTTGACGAGCAGGACCGCCTCGCCGCCGAAGGGCTTGAGGGTCGTCGGGTCGAGGGGCCCGAGCATCTCGAACTCCTCGCCGCGGAAGGTGTTGCTGCCGCCGGCGAAGAACCGCTCCGGCAGGTTCCTCAGCCCGTTGCCAAGCCCCAGCCGAGCCGTCAGCCCGAGGTTGAGGCCGGACGTGAGGGGCCGGTACATCTGGCTTTTGAGGAAGATCTTCTGGTAGTCCGACTCCATGCCGAAGACCGGCACGCCCCACTCGCCGACGGCGCTGAGGAAGTGGCCCCGGGTCGGGTTGAGCGTGTCGTCGCGCCTCTCCCAGCTCATGCTGACGGAGGCGAGGGCCGCCGAATACGGCTGGAACTGCCTGTCGAGGTAGTCCGGCGGGTTGGCGATGTCGTACACGGGGATGGCCGTCCGCGTCAGGCTCAGCGAAGCCAGGAGGAGCCGGGCCCGGCTCAGGGCCTTGACCGCGCTCAGGCTGATGCCGCGGCGGTCGAGGGTGAAGCTCTCGCGCTCCTCCCTTTCGGCCCAGGCCAGGAGCGTCATCGGCAGGGCCAGGTTGAAGAGGTAGGGCTGGTTCCAGGAGACGACCGCCCGGCGCTCGCTCGTGCTGACCTGGCCGAGGACGCCCAACTGGGCGCCGAGGCCGAAGACGTTGCTGCGGATGTACTCGGCCGCGGCCCGGGGCCGGAACTCGTTGGGCCAGGCGGCCAGGGACCCTGTGAGAGGCGTCAGGGACTCGAAGCCGAGGCCGAGGCCGATGTAGTTGGCCTCGCCCTCGCGGACGGTGACGACGACGACCTCCTCGCCGGGACCGGTCTGGATCTCGTCCACCCGGACCTCGGAGAAGATGCCCAGCCGCTCGAGGCGCCTCTTGGTCTCCTGGACCTTCGAATAGTCCGCGGCGGCGCCCTTCGCGATCCGGAGCTCCCGGCGGATGACGCTGTCCCTCGTCGTGTCGTTCCCGGCGACGAAGACGTTGCGGACGACGACCGGGCCGCCCTCGGCGATCTCGTAGACGACGGCCACGGCGCCCGCGCCGGCCGGCTCGACGCGGGCCACGACCTCGGTGCCCCGGACGCCCCGGTCGAGGTAGAACGTCTCGATCTGGCTGACGTCCTTCTGGACGTTGGGCGGGTAGTAGGGGCCGCCCCGGCGGTTGACGAGCTCGCCGACGATGGCCTCGGCCGTGGCGGCCGCCGGGCCCTCGATCCGGACGGTCTCGACCGTCGTCTTCGGACCCTCCCGGATGTCGAAGACCGCCCGCACGCCCGTCGGCTCCCGGAGGAGGTCGAGCCGGACCTGGACGTCGGCGAAGCCGGCCTCCTTGTAGTGGCCCTCGATCTCCCGGGGGATGGTGAAAAGCCGGTCGTAGCCGAGAAGGGTGATGAAGGGGACGCCCTCGCGGATGGCCAGGCGGGTCTTCATCTCCGGGTCCGTGAACGCCTCGAGGCCCCGGAACTCGATGGCCTTGATCTTGTGCCGGTCGCCCGGCATGACGTCGTGGACGATGCGTATCTCGCCGGGGCCCTTTTCGACCCGGCTGTCGACCGCCGCGAACAGGTAGCCCTTCCTGCGGACGTAGCTGAGGACCCGGGCCTCGCCTTCGTCGAGCCCCCACTGCTCGAAGACGCGCTCCGCCCAGATCGGCTCGACGATCCGGGCGGGGACCTTGGCCCCATTGATGGCGACCGTGATCCTCTCGTGCGGCAGGATCTCGACGCGCAGGTCGACCCGCCGGCCCTCGACGTCGAAGGTCTCCCCGGCCAGCCGGACCTCGGCTCTCCGGTAGCCCGCCCGGGTCAGCCCCTGCGACAGGGCCTCGAGGTCGGCGGCCAGGCGGTTGGGCACGTAGACGTCCCCGACGGCGCTCTTCATCTTCCTGAGGAGCGTCCCCTCGGGGATCTCCGATTTCCACTCGATCTCGAGCCCGCCGATCCGGTAGCTCTTCCAGCCCGTGGCCCGGAAGGTGATGTCGGCCGTCGCCCCGCCGGCCTTCCTCCTGACCTCGGGGACGAGGGCGGCGTCGAAATATCCCTCCCGCCTCAACCCCTCCCGGGCCTCCCCGAGGGCCGCCTCCAGGCGGTCCTCCTCGAGATAGCCGCCGGGCCGCAGCGAGACCACGGAATCTCTCAGGCGCGCCGACGAGGCCTTGGTGCCGCGGAAGCGGATGGAGTCGATGAAGACGTTCCTCGTCAGGTCGAAGACGAGGTCGACGCGCTCCCCGGCGCCGCCGAGGACCCGGACGTCGGCGAACAGGCCGGTGCGGAAGATCTGCTTGACGGCCTGGTCGACGAGCCGCGGCGAGAAGGCGTCCCCCGGCCGGACGGGGACGAGGTCGAGCAGCCCGGGGTCGCCCGGGCGGCCGTCCACCCGCACGGCGACCGAGGCGACGACGGAGGCGCCGGCGTCCTGGGCCGCGGCCGGGACGGCGAGGGCCAGCGCGGCGGCGAGGGCCAGCGCGGCCCCGGCCCGCCGGGCCCGGCCGGCCCGCTCAGAAGCGCCTGCGGAACTTGACATCGATGCCCAATCTCCCCCGGTCGTCCCGCCCGCCCACGAGCGAGAAACGCCGGCTGATTTCCCACTCGACGCGGAACAGCGGGACCTCGTCGATCTCGGACCTGACGCTCGAGTTCGCCAGGATGGTGGAATAGAGGAAGAGGATGTTCTCGGAGACCTTCTTGCCCACGGTGATGCGGGCCGCGATGCCCCCCGGGGCGCCCTCGGGGATGTAGGGGTCGATACGGAACCGGTCCAGCGAGAACAGGCCGCCCGTCTGGCGCTTGGCCAGGTCGGCGATCTGGTAGGTCAGGAGGGAGGCCGTGTTCAGGGCCGTGCTGCGGTCCCCGGCGTAGGAATAGTACATCCGCCGGAAGGAATCGCCGAGAGCGAGCAGCGACAGGATCTCCTCGGGCGCCAGCGGCGGCGAGGAGGAGAATTCGGGCTTGAGCCGGCTGACCGGCCCGTTCATGACCAGCGTCACCCGGAAGTCCTTGACGTAGGTCTCGCCGCGGAAGTCGAGGTAGGGCTCGGTGTTGACCGGGTCGGTGAAGCTCAGGCGCCCGTGGATGACGCGGAAGCTCCGGTCCTGGAAATAGAACTCGCCGCTGCCGAGGTCGATGTCCCCGAGCAGGACGGGCGCGTCGAAGGCCCCGGTCGCGGTCAGATTGAACCGGCCGCTGAACCGGCCCAGGGAGTTCTCGATGGCCACGTTCTCGTCGGCCCGGAGCCGGACGTTGAGGGTCATGCCGTCGAAGAACGAGGGCCCTTCGGGCTCCTCCGCCTCGGTCGGGGTGGAGAAGCCGAACTCCTCGTAGATCTCCCGGCGCCAGGTCAGCCGCTCGAACAGGATCTCCCCCTCCGTGACGAAGCGCTTGGCGTCCTTGAGCAGCCTCAGGGAGGCGTCGGCCTGGGCCCGGACCCGCTCCATGGGCGAGAGGACCATGTCCCGGCCCTCGAACCGCAGGTCCATGGAGGCGATCCCGCCCTCGCCGAGGCCGACCGTACCCGAGCCGGAGAGGTTCCCGCCGCCGAGCGTCCCCGCGAGCGACGTGACGGTCAGGGCGCCGTCGGCGTAGCGCAGGACGGCCGCGAGGTCGGTGACGGCGTAGGCGAACCCCGGCAGGGGCATGACCGCCGCCCGCAGGTCGAGGGCCACGGCGAGCCCGGTCGCGTCTCCCTCTTTCTTCACGTCGGCGGTGTAATCGATCCGGCCCTGGGCGCCCTTCCAGGGGACGACGAGGTCGAGATCGGTCAACCTCCCCTTGACCACCCCGGAGAACGGGGCCCCCGAGAGAGGGAAGACGAAGGCCGCTTCGAAGGGGTTCTCGCCGGGGACGAGCCGGCCGGCCAGGGCCAGGGCGACGCGCCTGTCGGCGACGCCCACCCGGATCTCGCCGCGCGCCTCCGTCCTCTTCAGGGGCGAAAGGGCCATGTCCTTGACGGTGAAGAGGCCGCCGAGCTCGTCCCGGCCGAAGACGCCCCTCCCGGCCAGGGCCAGGGACAGCCGGCCCGAGGCCGAGGGGACGACCTGCCCGAAGTCGAGCTCCTCGCCGCGGAAGTCGACGTCGAACGAGCCGTCGGCCATGCCGACCAGGAGGCGGCCGGCCAGCCGCCCGCCGTGGGAGCTCAGGGCCAGCTCGGGGAAGGACAGGACCCCGTCCTTCCACTCGAGGCGGCCCGAGACGTCCCCGGCCGTCTCGCCGTAGCCGCGGATCTCGGGGCTCCGGAAGACGCCCGAGTACTCCTGGCGGCCGTCCCGCTGGACCATGCTGAAGTCCCCGGCCGTCCGGCCGGAGAGGGCGACGGGGATGTCCAGGGCGTGCAGGATCCCGGCCAGCTCCCCGTCGCCGCCGCGGACGTCCAGCTCGACCGTGTCGCCGGCGGCCCTGATCGCGACCCGGCCCCTGAGGTCGGGGTCGTCGACGTCGAACCGGCCCTCGAACCCGGCCGGCCCGATCGACACGTCCGCGTCGATGCGGGCGGCGTCGAAGAGCTC
>CAZFBC010000037.1:12291-15105 GCA_964517245.1 uncultured Eubacteriales bacterium
CGGAAGGCGAACCTGCCGTCCCGGCGCTCGAGCGTCTCCTCGCGGAACTCGGCGGCGGCCGCGAGCTTGCGGTCCTCGAGGCTGAAGGTCCCCCAGGCCGGCGTCGAGATCGGCCAGGGTATCTCGAGCTCGCCGAAGACCGGCGCCAGGTCGACCGGCGCGGCCCGGCCTTCCACCCGGCCGCCGAGGAAGGTCAGGACCAGGCTCTCGGCCGGGCGGCCGGGCTTGCGGATGCCGGCCTCGAGCCGCCCGCCCGTCCCGGGCGAGAGCTCGAAGCGGCCGCGGATGGCGCCCATGGGGACGCCGCTGATCGCCAGGGTGTCCGACGCGAAGTCCGACACGACGGTGAGCCCGTCGCCGGCCCGCGTCACCCGCGCCTCGCCCGCCGCCCTCCCCTTCCAGTCGAAGGGCAGGTCCACGAGGGCGTCGATGAAGCCGGTATCGGCGTCGAAGCTCGCGTCGAGCTCGAAGGCCGGGTCCCGGAAGTTCCGGACCTGTCCCTTGGCCACCACGTTGGCGCCGGGGCCCTCGAAGGAGAGGTGGCTGACCGTCACCTCGTCGCCCCGGCCCGAGAGCACGACCGTCAGCGCGCCGACCGGCCCCAGGTCCCGCAGGGGCGAGGCGTAACCGATCGTCGCGGCCGCGACCCGGACCGTGAAATCCTCGCCGCTCTGGGTCACCAGGCCCCGGATGCCCCGGGCCTCGAACGTCCCGGAGCCGGTCCCGTAGACGAACGAGCCGTTCTCGATGAGGCCGCGCTCGACGACGAACGGGAGCGAGAGGACCGACACCGGACGGCGGGGCCCGCGGGCCGGCCCGGCGGGCGCCGCGGCCAGGCGGAGCTCCGGGGAGTCGAGCGCGACGGTCAGGACCTTGCGGCTCCTCAGGAGCGAGAGATAGGGGACCTCGATCCTGACTCGGCGGGCCCGGAAGGTCGGCGGTTCGGTCCGGGAGCGGAGGTTGTCGACGGTCAGGGCCGGGGGGAGGTAGGAGAGCGCCAGGCGGTCGTAGGCGAACGACTTGCCGATCTCCCTGCGCACCTCGTTGAGCAGGGCGTTCTTGCCGACGACCAGGCTGAAGGCCAGCGCGGCCAGGACGAGCACGAACACCGCGGTCCTCCGGACCCTCCGGACGAGCGTCCGGACCTGCTCGCGGAGCCGGAAGATCGGGTGCGCCCTCACTTCTTGACTTTCCTCCAGTCGGCCAGGAAGCGCTCGATGCCGAGGTCGGTCAGGGGGTGCCGGACCAGCTTCTCCATGACCCCGTACGGGACGGTGGCGATGTCCGCGCCGAGGAGGGCCGCGTCGATGACGTGCCGCGGGTGGCGGACGCTGGCCACGATGACCTCGGTCTCGAACCGGTAGTTGCCGAAGATCTGCGCGATCTCCTCGATGAGGCCCATGCCGTCCTCGGAGACGTCGTCGAGGCGGCCGATGAAGGGGCTGACGAACCGGGCCCCGGCCTTGGCCGCGAGGAGGGCCTGGCCCGAAGAGAAGACGAGGGTCATGTTGACCGCGACGCCCTCGGCGTGGAGCGTCCGGGTCGCCTTGAGGCCCTCCAGGCCGACGGGGATCTTGACGGCCACGTTGGGCGCCAGCCCGGCCAGGGCCCGGGCCTCGACGACCATCTCGTCGGCGCGGAGCGAGACGCACTCGGCGCTGACGGGCCCCGGGCAGATGGCGCAGATGGCCCGGATGTTGTCCTCGAAGGTCACGGTCTCCTTGGAACAGAGGGACGGGTTGGTCGTCACGCCGTCGAGGACCCCCCAGCCGGCGACTTCGCGGATCTCGTCGAGATTGGCCGAATCCAGGAAAAGCTTCATGGGACCTCCTTGCCGCTCGGGCGCGTGAACGTGTTCGAGAGCACGCCGATCCCCTCGATCTGGACATCGACCCGGTCGCCCGGCGAGGCCGGCCCGACCCCGGCCGGCGTGCCGGTGGCGATGATGTCGCCGGGGTTGAGGGTCATGATCCGGGACAGGAACCTGACGAGGTGCGGGACGGAAAAGATCAGGTCGGCGGTCGTCCCCGACTGGACGAGCTTGCCGTTGAGGAACGTTTTCAGGCGGATCGCGGCCGGGTCGAGGCCCGTGGCGACGCACGGCCCGACCGCGGCGAAGGTGTCGAAGCCCTTGGCCCGGGTGAACTGGCCGTCCCTGGCCTGCAGGTCCCGGGCCGTGACGTCGTTGAAACAGGTGTACCCCAGGACGTAGTCGTCGACGGCGTCGCCGTCGCGGAGCTGGCGGGCGCGCTTTCGGATGACGACGCCGACCTCGCCCTCGTAGTCGACGCGGGCGGACGCGGGCGGCATGACGACCGGGTCGAGGTGGCCGACGACGGCCGTCGGCGGCTTGAGGAAGATGAGGGGCTCCTCGGGCAGGGGATTGCCCAGCTCCCTGGCGTGGTCCCGGTAGTTGCGGCCGATGCCGACGATCTTCGTGGGCAGCACCGGGGGCAGGACGCGGACGTCGCCGATCGGCACGGGGCTCGTCCCGATGCGGAAGTCGCCGTAGACCGTCCCGACGACCGGGAAGAGGAACTCCTCCTTGAGGACGCCCAGGAGGATCCTCTTGCGGTAGCGGAAACGGTAGATCTTCAAGGTCGCGCGCCTCGCTCCAAGGATACACCTTTCGGGGCCGCTTCGACAGGGGGCTTCCCGGGGGCGAGCTCGACGGCGACCGGCGGCGCGAAGGCCGAGGCCCGGCCCCTGGCGTCGACGGCGCGGACGGTGAAGGCCAGGCGCTTCGGGCCCGGCCTGGCCGGGTCGGGGACGAACGGATAGGCCATCGCGCCGGGGCCCGCGCCGTCCGGCCCC
>CAZFBC010000038.1:0-13123 GCA_964517245.1 uncultured Eubacteriales bacterium
AGGACAGCATCCGGGGCGAGCACCACGTCGCCCTGGTCAAGGGCGAGGTCGGCGGCCCCGAGCCGACGCTCGTCCGGGCCCACTCCCAGTGCCTGACGGGCGACACGTTCGGCTCGGCCCGGTGCGACTGCGGCGACCAGCTCCGCCTGTCCATGGAGATGATCGAGAAGGAGGGCCGGGGCGTGGTCCTCTACATCCTCGGCCACGAGGGCCGCGGCATCGGCCTGGCCAACAAGATCCGCGCCTACGCCATCCAGGACCAGGGCGCCGACACGGTCGAGGCCAACCACCGGCTCGGCTTCAAGGCCGACCAGCGCGACTACGGCATCGGCGCCCAGATCCTGGTCGCCCTCGGCGTCCGCCGCATCCGGCTCATCACCAACAACCCCCGCAAGTTCGTCGGCCTCACCGGCTACGGCCTGGAGATCGTCGACCGCGTCGCGCTCGAGGTCGCCCCGAACCCCTGCAACCTGCGCTACCTGAAGACCAAGAAGGAGAAGATGGGCCACATCCTGGACCTGGTCTGAGGATGGACGAACAGCGCGCTCCCGAAGAGACGGCCCTCTCGCCCGTCTGCCGGGCCTTCCTCGTCAAGCTCGGCCGGACCCCCGACAAGACGAAGAGGCGGACGGTGCTGGCGGCCTGCGCCAGGGTCCGCCGGCCCTGGTCCGAGGAGCTCCTCTGGGAAGCGCTGGCCGACCCCAACGAAAGCGTCCGGGACTTCGTCGTCCGGGAGCTGAGGGACCGGCCGACGCTCCGCGTCGATCTGGCCCGGAGGCGGCTCGGCAACCCTCCCTGGTACGCCCGGAGCACGGCCCTGGCCGTCATCGGCGGGCGGCGCGTCCGCGAGGCCCTTCCCGAGGTCGGCCAGGCCTGCTGCGACGCCAACGCCGAGGTCCGCCGGGCGGCGGCCGACGCCCTGGGCGAGATCGGCGGGGAGGAGGCCCTGCGGCACCTCGTCCGGCTGAGGAAGGACGCCAGCCCCCATGTCAGGGCAACGGCCGAGGCGGCCATCGAAAAGACGAGCGGGGTGAGATTCAGCTGAGGCGGGCGGGCGCCCGGCCTAGGACGCGTAGGAGACCGAGGAGCAAGCCACGCAGCAGAGGGGATTGGACGTGCAGTTGTCCTTGTGGCTGTAAGGCGCCACGGGGGGAGCGGTCACGTGCTTGCAGTTGCACAGGAGGGTTTCCTCCGGCCGCCCCTTGAAAAGGACGATGAGCTCGGGCGTCCGCCATTGTTTTTTCATGGGCCCTGGTCCTCCAAGATCGCTTCCTTGTTCTTATCATAAGCCGGCCGGCCGGCCCTGTCAACTCGATTTCAGCCCCTCCGCCCGGGCCTCGGCGACCCGGCAGAAGGCCTCGACGGGCAGGTCGAGCTCCCCCGTCTCCAGATAGGCGTGGGCCGGGCACCAGAGGCAGAGGTTGACGATGGGGCATTTCCCGCACTTTTCCAGCCATTCCCGCCTGTTCGTCTCCCGGGCCAGGACCGCGGGGACGAAGCGGTTCCAGGCGTCCTCCAGGCTGCCCTCGCGGAGGTCGTAGAGGAAATCCGGGTGGTGGAGGGACGAGCACGGGCGGAGGTGCCCCTCGGGCCCGATGACGAAGCTCCGCCGGCCCGCGCCGCAGCGGAAGATGTGCCGGCACTCCGCGGCCGGGGCTCCGGACGGGACGGGCTCCGCGCAGGCGGCGGCCAGCGCGCCGAAGCGCTCGGGGTCGGCGCGCTCCAGGCGGGCGACCTCCCGGGGGCTCAGCCGCTCCGCCCGGATGAGGGTGTTGCGGGCCTCGTCCCGGTCGAAGCGGAGGTGCAGCTGGGGGTCGAAACGGTACCGGTCCTTGGTCCGGGCCCGGCAGAATTCTCCGATGGCGTGCATCTCGTGCTTGTTCGAGCGCAGGGCCATGGCCTTGAGCCGGACGCCGAGGCCCGCGGCGAGCAGCCGCTCGAGGCCGGCGTGGAAGGCCCGGAACGACCCGGGCGCCCGGGTCACGCGCTCGTAGGTCTCGGCGGTCACGCCGTAGACGGTCACCTCGACGTCGCGCGGCGGGTATTTCTTGAAGAACCGGACGTGCTCGTCGTCGACGAGGGTCGCGTTGGTGAACAGGGAGATGAGGAGCCCGCTGCGGTGGAGCGCCCTGTAGACGTCGAAGAAATCCGGCCTGAGGAGCGGTTCGCCGCCGGTGATGAGGCACCAGACGGCCCCGAGCGCCGCGGCCTCGCCGCCGAGCCGGCCGATCTCCTCGACGCCGAGCTCGCGCTTCCTGGCCGCCCGGTCCCCCGCGGGCCGGTTGATGTAGCAGTGGCGGCAGTCCAGGTTGCAGCGGGCCGTAGCCTCGAGCTCGAAGCTGAAGACGGAGCGGCGGGCGGCCATCTTATCCCAGAGAGCGAATTCCGCGAGCGGGCGGCGGACGACGAACCCTCCGGCCACGTCAGGCCCTCCCTTCCCACCGGAGCCGGGCCCTGCGGGCGAGGCGCGCCAGGCGCGTGAACCAGAAGGTCCGGGACAGCCGGGCGGCGGCCGCGGCGCGGAAAGCGGGGCCGAGAGGGCGGTCCCGGTCGCCGCGCTCGAGGCGTACGACGAGGCCCAGGATCGCGTCGCGGCCGACCTTGTCGGCCCTGAGGTCGTAGTCGCCCTTGAGGACGAAGCGCCCGGCCGCGGCCCCGACGACCCGGTGGACCCGGACGCCGTCCGTGCCGGGGTCGGCGAAGGCGACGATGTCGCCCGGCCGCGGCTCCCGGCCGGCGAACGGCGCGACCGTGACCCGGTCCCCGTCCCGGATGAAGGGATGCATGCTCGTCCCCCGGGCCTCGAAGCGGAAGGGCTTCCCTTTCCCGAGGACGGACCGCATCAGCCCGGCCAGGGGATAGCCGTCCCCCAGCGCCGGACCGTTGCGGGGCTCCTTGTCCAAGCCGTCAGCCCTTCTCGACGATCATCTGTCTGGCCAGGAGCTCCTGGCAGATGCCGACGACGTCGCGCTGGATGAGCCCGGCCGGCGCCTCGTACTGCGCGGCCAGGTCGTCGACGACCGCGGCGAGCGGCCGCGAGCCGTCGATGCGGCTCCAGATCTCCCGCCCCGTCTCGTTGAGGGTGAAGAGCTCGTCCTCGATGTCGCCGATGCCGGAGGCGAGCGGCACGATGACGATCTCCCCCTCGATCTCCCGGACGACCACCTCCTCCGACGGCGCGTAGACCCGTTCGAGATCGATCGTTGGATTCATGGTCCGATCCTCCTTTCCGTCCGTTTCTTT
This sequence comes from uncultured Eubacteriales bacterium, assembly GCA_964517245.1. Lineage (GTDB taxonomy): Bacteria > Acidobacteriota > Aminicenantia > Aminicenantales > Saccharicenantaceae > RBG-16-66-30. The sequence continues at coordinate 3,244 of CAZFBC010000038.1, forward strand.
CCGTCTCCGACGGCCCAGGCCTTCTCCCCCTTTTCGATAAGGCCGGCGGCCGCCGCCTGGGCGTGGGCGATGCCGCAGAAATATTCGACCGGCGTGTCCAGCGTACCGTGCTCGGCCCAGGACTTGGCCGGGCATTGCTCGCAGAGGTCCTTGAGGAAGCACCGGCCGCAGCGCTCGAGGTAGGCCGGATCGGCCGCGCGCCTCTCGCGGAGCCGCGGCAGGAACTCCGTCACGGCCTCGCGGAGCGAGCCCGCGGCGAGGTCGTAGACCGTGTCGGGATGGCGCAGGGCCAGGCAGTGCTGGAGCCGGCCGTAAGGGTCGACGGAGGCCGACCCCCCCGCCGTCCGGCACGTGAACAGCCGGTCTCCCCGGGCCCCCGCGGAACGGCCGCAGAAGTCCCGCCACTCGTCGACGGCCGCGTCGCCGTGGCGCCTGGCGATGCGCACGAGCTCCTCGCCGTCGAGCCGCAGGCCGGCGATGCGGGCGCTCTTCGCGCCTTCGCGCCGCGTGCGCAGGTCGAAGAGCAGGGCGAACGGGGGCCGGCCGGGAAGACCGCCGATCCCGTCCCCCCACGCCTCGAACGCGTCCATCTCGCCGCGGGTCGGCGGCAGGACGGCCCCCTTGACGACGAAGGGCACGCCGCCCTCCCGGAGCAGGCCGAGGCCGCGGCGGCAGGCCTCGAACGATCCGGGCGCACGGGTCACCGCCTCGCACGACGCCGCCGTCATCCCGTAGACGGAGACCTCGACGGCCTCGAGCGGCGGCACGCGCGCCAGAAGCCCGGCCAGGCGCGGCGTGACGAGCGTGGCGTTGGTGAAGAGCATCACCCGCAGGCCGAGCCCCCGCGCGTGGAGGTAGATCTCCTCGAAATCGCCCCGGAGCAGGGGCTCGCCGCCGGTGAGGCGGACGACGAGCAGGCCCAGGCCGGCCGCCTGCGTCAGCAGGTCCTTCCAGGCCGCCGCGCTCCATTCGCGGGCCCGGGCGCCGGCGTCGGCGGCCGGGATCGCGACCGAGCAGTGGAGGCAGTCGTTGTTGCACCGCTCGGTGAGCTCGACGTCGAGGCGCGTGAGCGGCGGCGGCCCCGACGGCCACAGGCCGGCCCGGGCGGAGGGGACCCTTTTCACGTAGGGATTCCCGGTCATGCCCGCCCCTCCGCGCCCAAAAAGTCTTCGAGGACCCCGACGACCCGGCCGCTCTTGTCGAAGGACAGGTCGTAGAAGGGCACCTCGCGGACGACTTCGCCGGCCACGGCCAGGACCCGCTCCCACCAGTCGGCCGAGAGGAGCGGCCGGACGAGCCGGGGCAGGAAATCGGCCAGCACCGCCTTGGGATCGCCGACGCGGTCCAGGCGGTTGTCCTTGGCCTGCCGCAGGAAGAAGACGGCCCGCAGGGGCGCCGAGGCCGGCGAGACGACCGGGATCTCGCCGTGGTTCCAGGTGCCGTGAACGCGAAAGCCGCCGGGCCCGCGGCGGACGACGACCCGGTCGTCGCAGAGCACCTCGCCCCGGCCGCCGATGAGCTTGACGACGGTCGACTTGCCGGCCTCCGAGGGGCCGGCGAAGACGAGGCCGTGGCCGTCGACGACCACCCCCGCGGCGTGGACGAAAGCGCCGCCGAAGGCCGGCAGGGCCCGGGCCAGGACGAGCTGGTCGGAGGGGAGCATGGCCAGCGAGTCGAGCCCGCCCTTGCGAAAGAAGTCGTCCGTCGGGCTGTAGATCGAGCCTCGCGTGTGGCCGTCGTCGAAGACCATCACCCGGTGGACGGAGGCGTCGTCCGGGTCCGCCGAGATCATGAGGTAGATCCACGAGGAGCCCTTGCGGTAGACGGCCCACGGCGGGCGGCGGTAGACCTCCTCGCCGAGGTCCTCGCCGGCGAGCGGGGGCAGGGCGAAGTGGTGGCGGAGGACGATGTCGGCCGGTCCGTCGGCGGGCGCCCGGAAAAGATCGAACTTGGGGTCGAAGGTGCCGTCGCCGATCGGCAGGTCGGACTCGACGTCGACCGAGAGCCCGGCGACGCGGAAGCGGCGGCGGTGCCCTTCGAGCCATTCGCCCCGGGCCCGGCGCGTCTCGCGCGCGATCGCGCAGAGGTGGCCGATCCTCGCCCCGTGGTCGCGGTGCTCGAGGTAGGCGAAGACGGGGCACCACTTGCAGTCGGACCGCAGGTCGCAGGAGCCGCAGCTCCCGGGACGGGCCCCGGACGGCGGCACGGCGGCGGCCAGGCGCGGCAGACCGCTCTCCCACGCGGCGGCGAAGCCCGTCGCGCGCAGGTCGATCCGGAGGGCGGGGTCCTTGACGAACGAGCAGAAGCTCATCCCGCCGTAAGGGTCGACGTGGAAATCGCGCCTGGCGGCGAGGCAGGCCGCGTAGGGGCCGGCGGAGGGGTCGGGCGCGCAGGCGGCGCCGCTCCCGTCGCCGTCGGCCGGGCTCCCCTCGTGGGCCCGGTCCAGGGCGACGATCCGGGCCGGGTCGAGCCTCTCGGCCAGGATGTCGCGGTTCCGGGCCGGATCGCCGGAGGCCGAGAGATAGAGCCAGGTCGCCCCGAGCCTCCAGCTCGGGCTCCAGGACCCGGCCAGGCGGACCATCGCGTCGTACTCGCCGATGTTCGTCTTCATCGGGACGACCTGGACCGTGAACCCCGCCCCCGCCTCCCGGAGATAGGCGATCCCCCGCCGCAGGGCCTCGAAGGAGCCGGGCGCGCGGGTGACGGCGTCGTGGACCGCGGCGGTGGCCCCGTAGAGCGCGACGAGCTTCGTCCCCGGGCGCCGGAGAAGGCGGGCGATCGCGGGAGTGATCAGCGTTCCGTTCGTGTTCAGGGTGTAGCGGGCCGCCCGCCCGGCGGTCTCGGCGAAGATCTCGGCGAAATCCGGCCGGAGCATCGGCTCCCCGCCCGAGAGGGCCCACTCGCGGCAGCCCATGGCCCGGGCCTCGGCGGCGACGCGGCGGATCTCGTCCAAGGCCAGCTCGCCGGCCCTTTCGGGCGCGTCCGGCGGCAGCCTCAGCCAGCAGTGCCGGCAGTCGTTGCCGCAGCGGTAGGTCAGGTCGAGCGTCCCGCGCAGGGGCAGGCGGGGCAGGCTGGCGACCTTTTTCCTGGAGACGAATACGCTCATGGGCATGCGGGCCTGCGCGCGAACGGGCTCCTTCTCCCGCGGAGCTCTTTCCGCGCCGCCGTCCACGATCATTTTAGGCCGGCGGGGGCGATGCGGCATGGCCGCGGCCGGGGATTCGAGGGGTGATTTTCGGGCCCTTCCCCTCCCCCCTAAAGGTGATGAAAGGCCGGCCGTCTCACCCCCCGGACGGGGGCCCGAGCGCCGGGCGGGAGTCGAGGATGAAGGTCACGGGGCCGTCGTTGATGATGTGGACGTCCATCAGGGCCTGGAAAACGCCGGTCTCGACGGTCGCCCCGAGGGCCCGGAGCGCGCCCACGAAGCGGTCGAAGAGCTCGGCCGCCCGGGCCGGCTCCTCCGCCCCGTCGAAGGCCGGCCGCCGCCCCTTGCGCACCGAGGCGGCCAGGGTGAACTGGGAGACGGCCAGGACCTCGCCGCCCGCCTCGGCGAGCGAGAGGTTCATGCGGCCGGCGGCGTCGGGGAAGACGCGCAGCTCGACCGATTTCTTGGCCAGGCGTTCGGCGTCCTCTTCGCAATCGCCCTTCTCGACGCCGACGAGCAGGCAGAGGCCGCGGCCGATGCGGCCGACGGTCCGGCCGTCGACGTCGACGCGCGCCTCCTTGACCCGCTGGAGCACGATCTTCATGGCGCCTCCCCGGCGGCCGCCTTCCTGAGAAGCGCGACCACGCTCTTGAGGTCGGCCGGGCTGACGAGACGGAGCAGGCCGACATAGATGAGGATCCCCGAGAGGATGGCCCCGGCCAACGCGGCCGCCCGGACGGCGAAGGCCGCGCCGTCGACGCCGAGCGCCGGCCAGGCCAGGCGCAGGACGACGCCCATCCCCGCGGCCGCGGCCGCCGACTTGGCCGCCGAGGCGGCCCAGCGGCCCTTCCTCGTCGATCCGATCTTGCGCTCGAGCCGGTTGAGGAGGAGGGCGAAGTTGAGGACCTGGCAGAGCGAGAGGGCCAGGGCCAGGCCGCCGGCGCCGAGCGGGCCCATCAACGCGAGGGACGCGGCCAGGTTGACCGCCACGACGGCGACCCCCACGGCCACGGGCGTCCGGGTGTCCTTGAGGGAGAAGAAGGCCGGGGCCACGACCTTGACCCCCGACACGAACGGCAGCCCGATGGCGAAGAAGAGCAGGCACGACGACGACAGGGCGGTCGACGCGCGGTCGAACAGGCCCCGCTCGAAGAGCGTGCGCATGATCGGGACGTTGAGGGCCATGAGACCGGCCGCGGCCGGGAAGCCGACGACGGCGGCGAGCTTGAGCGAGAAGGACAGGGTCTTCTTCATCTCGCCGATGTCGCGGGCGGCGGCCTGCTCGGAGAAGGCCGGGAGCAGGGCGGCGGCCAGGGCGATGGAGAACAGGCCGAGGGTCAGCTCCTCGATCCGGGAGGCGTAGTAGAGGGCCGAGGCGCTGCCCTCCTCGAGCCCGGAGGCGATCATCCGGCTCAGGGCGAAGTTGACCTGGTAGACGCTGGCCCCGAAGACGCCGGGCAGCATGAGCCGGCCCACCCGGCGGACGGCCGGGTCGCTCAGGGACGGGCCCCAGGTGAAGCGCATGCCCTCCTTCCACAGGAAGGGAACCTGGAGGGCGAGCTGGAGCACGCCCCCGACGACGACGCCGACGGCGAAGACGAGGGCCGGCTCGTCGGCGTCGCCCGCCCAGCCGGCGACGGCGATGATGACGGCGACGTTGAACAGGATGGGGGTCGAGGCCGGGACGAAGAAGCGGCCGCACGCGTTGAGGATCCCCGAGGCCAGGGCGGCTAGGGTGATGAACAGGAGGTACGGGAACATGACCCGGGTCATGAAGATGGTCAGGCCCCACTTCCCGGCGACGTCGCCGAACCCGTAGGCGACGACCCTGACCAGGCCGGGCGCGAAGAGGACGCCCAGCCCGACCGCGGCGGCCATGATCAGGGCCGCGTCCCAGAAGAAGGCGTTGCCGAAGGCCCAGAGGGCCCGCCGGTCCCCCTTCTGGCGGAGCTCCGTGAAGGCCGGGACGAAGGCCGGCGTCATGGCCCCCTCGCCGGTCAGGCGGCGGAAGAGGTTGGGGATGGTGAAGGCGATGGTGAAGGCGTCGGCGGCGTGGCCCGTGCCGAGGTAATAGGCCTGGAGGAGGTCGCGGACGTAGCCGAGGACGCGGCTGACGAGGGTGGGCGCGGCGACGGCCGCCGTGGAGCGGATCAGCCGGCTCTTCCGGTCGTCAGAGTCCATCGGGGAGCGCCCCCTCCCGGCCCCGGGGCCGTTTGACTTTGAGGCCGGGATATTCTATCATAGGCCCCTTCAAGAGGAGAAAGACATGGCCCGTCACAAATCCGCCGTCCGGCAGCACCGCCGCAGCCTCCGCCGGAAGTCCGTCAACACCCAGACCAAGTCGGCCCTCCGGACCGGGATGCGCAAGCTCCGGGAGGCCATCAAGGATAACGACCGCGAAGGCTCGGTCAAGATGCTCCCCGGGGTCTTCAAGGCCATCGACACGTCGGTCAAGAAGGGGGCCATCAAGAAGAACACCGGGAGTCGCTACAAGTCCCGGCTGAGCCGCCAGGTCGCGCTCCTCAGCCCCGCCCCGCCGAAATAGCCGCCTTTCTCTCCCTCGCCTGGCAGTATTCGGCCAGGAAGGCCTCGAAGAGCGTCCTCTCCTCCGCGTCCTTGGAGCCGCTCGTCTTGACCGCCTTGTCCAGCCGGCGCAGCCCGTTGAGGAGGGCGTTGAGCTCGGCGGGCGAGAGCCCCTCGACGACGCCGAAGAAGTCGCCGAATTTCCTCCTGTAGAGCTCGCCGTAGCTCTTGGAGATGTAGGGGAACAGGTCCTGGAAGATCTCGTCCTTGGTCCGGCTCTTCTCCCGGAGCCAGGTCTGCGCGGCCAGGACGTTGCGGAAGAACCCGGCCAGGCGGCCTAAGATGACCTCCGGCCTCTCGCCGTCGGCGAAGAGGTCGCCCAGGATGGCCGCCCCCCGGGCCAGGTCGGCCGCCGACAGGGCGTCGTCGAGGTCGTAGGTCTGGTAGCTGCGCTGCCCGGCCGTGGCCTGGTTGACGTCGTCCTCGTCGATGCCCTTCTTCTCGCCGACGAAGACGGCCAGCTTCTCGACCTCGTTCATCATCAGGCGCAGGTCCTGGCCGAGCACGTCGAAGAGCCGCTTCTTGGCCCCCTCGGTCAGCGTCTTGCCGAGGGCCCGGGCCCTCTCCTCCGCCCGCCGCGCCAGGTCGCGTTCGTACAGGCGCTTCATCTCCGCGACCGAGAAGACGGCCTTCGGCAGGGACTGGAAGAAGCGGACGACGGCGTCGTCCCTCTTGACCCGGCCGGCCCGGATGACGACCAGGACCGTCCGGGGCGGCGGGTCCGCGAAATACTCCCGGAGGATCTTCTGGTCGGCGGCGGACAGGAGCTTGGGCGCCCGGGCCTCGTCCCCTTCCCCGGCGGGGGCCTTGTCCCGGCCCTTCTCGGCGCCGGGTTTCTTCCCCGGGAAGCGGACGACGATCGCCCGCCAGGGCTCGAAGAGGAAGGGGGCCGTCCGGGCCGCGTCCACGACGTCCGGCCACTTCGCCTCGTCGAGGCTCATCCGGGTCAGGTGGAACTCGCCGCCCGCCGAGGCCGCGAGGAGTCCGGAGAGCCGCTCGACGAACTCGTCGGCAAGATACTCCTCCTCGCCGAAGAAGAGGTAGCCCGCGAGGAGCGCGTCCTCGCGGAGCGGGGCCCCGGCCGGCCCGGCCATCCTAGAAACCCTCCAGGAGGCTGACGACGAGGCTGCGGGCGAACTTCTCCGCGATCTTGTCGATGGCCTCGGACTGGAGCGACTCGAAGCTCTCCCCGGGCGGGACGTCGTACTCCTGCTGGTAGACGAAGGCCGGGTTGTCGTAGAGAGGCCGGGCCGAGGAGCGGTCCCTCAGCGTCACCCGGGCCGTGACGGTGACGTTGTACTTGTCGGCCCGGTTCCCGCCGCTGAAGCCGATGGGGTTGGCGGAGAAACCGGTGATCTCGCCCTCGAGGACGGCGTCGGCCGCGGCCGGATCGGCGGCGACTTCGACCCGGCCGCGCGCGACCAGCTCGCCGACGACGGCCCGGGTCAGCTTGACGTCGAGCTCGAAGCGGGTCGTCAGGTTCTTGAACACGGGGACGGCCATCGTCGCGATGTGCGGCGGCAGGGACGAGCCCGTGCCGCGGAGCCGGTAGCCGCAGCCCGCGGCGGCGAGCAGGGCCGCCGCGAGCAGGACGGCCGGCGCGGCGGCGGGTTTCGGCTTCGTTCTCATCATGGTCGGCGCGTCGCGGGCCGCGGCCCCGTCAGCCGACGATGCTGACGAGCTTGTTCCTGATCGAGATGACCTTGCGGGGCGGCCTTCCGCCCAGGGCCGCCCGGATCTTGGGCAGGGCCAGGGCCGCCGCCTCGAGCTCGGCCTCGGGGAGGTCGGGCGCGGCCTCGAACCTGTCCCGGACCTTTCCGTTGACCTGGACGACGACGGTGGCCGTCTCCTCGCGGGCCAGGGCCGGGTCGTGGGCGGGCCACGGCGAGGCCATCAGCAGGCCCTCGTGGCCGGTCTTCTCCCAGAGCTCCTCGGCCAGGTGCGGGGCGAAAGGCGAGAGCAGCCGGACGAGGGACTCGAGGGCCAGGCGGAGGGCGGCGCGGCCGGCGGCCGTCTCCCTGAGCCCGTCGCGCTCCTTGCGGACGAGGTTATAAAGCTCCATGATCGAGCTGACAGCCGTGTTGAGGTGGAAGCGCACGGCCACGTCCTCGGTCACCTTGCGGATGGTCTGGTGGGTCTTGCGGACCAGCTGGGCGGCGGCGCTCCCCTCCCCCCCGGCGGCCGCCGGCCCGGCCTCGGGCGCCCCGAAGAGGCCGAGGTCCTCGTGGACGGCGGCCCAGACGCGCAGGAGGAAGCGGTGGCAGCCCTCCAGGCCGTCCTCCGACCAGGCGAACTCCTTGTCCGGCGGCGAGGCGAAAAGGATGAACAGGCGCAGCGTGTCGGCCCCGTACCTCTCGAGGATAACGTCCGGGTCGACGATGTTGCCCTTGGACTTGGACATGGCCGAGCCGTCCTTGGTCACCATGCCCTGGGCCAGGTAGTGCGGGAAGGGTTCGGAGACGTCCGTCAGCCCGAAGTCGCGGAGGACCTTGGTGAAGAACCGGGAGTAGATGAGGTGGAGGATGGCGTGCTCGACGCCGCCGATGTAGAGGTCGACGGGCAGCCACGCCCGGGCGTCCTCGGGCCGGAAGGGCAAGCCGGTCTCGCGGGGGGAGCAGTAGCGGAAGAAGTACCACGAGGAGTCGACGAAGGTGTCCATCGTGTCGGTCTCGCGGCGGGCCGGGCCCTGGCACTTCGGGCAGACGGCGCGGACGAAGCCCTCGTGGCGCTCGAGGGGCGAGCCCTCCTCGCCCGTCAGCTTGACGTCGACGGGCAGCTCGACGGGAAGGTCGGCGTCGGGGACGCCGACGATGCCGCACCGGTCGCAGGTGACGACGGGGATGGGCGTCCCCCAGTAGCGCTGGCGGGAAATGCCCCAGTCGCGGAGCCGGAAGATCGTGCTCCGGCGGCCGAAGCCCTCGGCCTCGGCCCGCTCGCCCATCTTCGCGACCGCCTGTTCCGACGTGAGCCCGGAGTAGGGGCCGGAGTTGACCAGCACGCCGGGCTCCTCGTAGACCTCCGCGGGCTCGGCGTCGTACGAAGCGCCGGCCTCGTCGGGGGGGGCGATGACCGTGCGCACCGGGATGCCGTAGCTCCTGGCGAACTCTAGGTCGCGGGCGTCGTGGGCCGGGACGGCCATGATGGCGCCGGTGCCGTAGTCCATCAGGACGTAGTTGGCGATCCAGACGGGCACGCGCTCGCCGGTGAAGGGATTGACGGCCTTCCGGCCCGAGTCCACGCCGTCCTTCGCGGTCTCGCCGACGTCGCGGCGCCGGCGCATCTCGGCGACCGTCCGGGCCACCCAGGCGCCGAGCTCCTTCTCGCGCGGGCCGGCGACGAGGTCGGGGACGATCGGGTGCTCGGCCGAGACGACGAGAAAGGTGGCGCCGCAGATCGTGTCGAGCCGGGTCGTGAAGACCTCGATCGTCTTCGCGCTCCCCTCGAGCCCGAAGCGGACGTGGGCGCCCACGCTCCGGCCGATCCAGTTCTTCTGCATCTGCAGGACGTGCTCGGGCCACTTCCCGAGCGCGTCGTGGCCGGAGAGCAGCTCGTCGGCGTAGTCGGTGATCTTAAGGAACCACTGCTCCATCTTCTTCTGGACGACCGGCGTTTCGCAGCGCCAGCAGCCGCCGCCGACGACCTGCTCGTTGGCCAGGACGGTCTGACACTGAGCGCACCAATTGACCCAGCTCTCCTTGCGGAAGGCCAGGCCGCGCTCGAGCATGCGCAGGAAGATCCACTGGTTCCACCTGTAGTAGTCGGGGAGGCAGGTGTTGACCTCGCGGTCCCAGTCGTAGCTGAAGCCCATCCGCTTGAGCTGGGCGCGCATGTGGGCGACGTTGTCGAGGGTCCAGGTCCGGGGGTGCGTGCCGTGCTTGATGGCCGCGTTCTCGGCCGGCATGCCCAGGGCGTCCCAGCCGATGGGGTGGAGGACGCTGGCCCCGGCCATGCGCTTCTGGCGGGCGATGACGTCGCCGATCGAGTAGTTGCGGACGTGGCCCATGTGGATGCGGCCGGAGGGGTAGGGGTACATCTCGAGGAGGTAGAACTTGGGCTTGGACGGGTCCTCGACGGCGGCGAAGGCCCGCTTCTCCTCCCAGGCGCGCTGCCACTTGGCCTCGATGGCGGCGAAATCGTAGGTGTCGCTCATGG
>CAZFBC010000038.1:13223-15068 GCA_964517245.1 uncultured Eubacteriales bacterium
ACATCCTCGAAGCGCGGGACCTGTCGGCGGGATACGGGGACGGGTTCGTCATCCGGGACATCAGCCTGGCCGTCGCGCCCGGGGAGTTCGTGGCCGTCCTCGGGCCGAACGGCTCGGGCAAGAGCACGCTGATCAAGGCCGTGCAGAGCCTCCTCGGGAACGTCCGCGGCGAGGTCCTCTGCGGCGGCGAGGACGTCTTCCGGATGGGGCCGCGCCGGATCGCGGCCCGGATCGCCTACGTCCCCCAGCTGGCCGAGCCCGTCTTCGAGTACACCGTCGAGGAGGTCGTCCGGATGGGCCGCTTCGCCCGCCAGGGAAGGTTGGAGAGGGCCTCGGCGGAGGACGACGCGGCCGTGGCGGAGGCCATGGCGGCGACCGACGTCGCCGCGTTCGCCGGCAAGCGGCTCTCCCAGCTGAGCGGCGGCGAGCGCCAGCGGGCCTTCATCGCCCGGGCCCTGGCCCAGGACACGCCGCTCCTCCTGCTCGACGAGCCCAGCCTCCATCTCGACATCGGCTACCAGACCGAGGTCTACGGCCTGCTCAAAGGCCTTCAGGAAGACAAGGGGAAGGCCGTCGTCGCGGCCGAGCACAACATCAACCTGGCCGCGGCCTACGCCGGGCGGCTCCTTTTTCTCAAGGACGGCGCCGTCGCGGCCGAGGGGACGCCCGCGGAGACGGTCACGGCCGGGAACATCCGGGCGATCTTCGGCGCCGAGGTCGATGTCCGGGAGAACGTGCGCACGGGCCTGCCGGAGATCTCTCTGGCCGCCGGGGGGCGCAGGCCGTGAGGGCGCCGGCGAGGGCGCGGCTGACGCGGCTTTTCGCCCTCCTCGCTTCGTGCGCCCCCCTGCTCGCCGGCGCTCAGGACGTCAAGGACGACCTCGGCCACGCCTTCCCCCTCCCCGCCCGGACGCCCGGCCGGATCGTGTCCATGGCCCCCAACGTCACCGAGGTCCTCTTCGCCCTCGGCCTCGGCGACAGGGTCGTCGGCGCGACCCGCTTCTGCGACCACCCGCCCGAGGCCCGGGCCGTGCGCCGGATCGGCGGCCTCGTCGACCCCAACATCGAGATCATCCGGTCGCTCGACCCGGACCTGGTCATCGCCTTCCGCGGCAACCCCCTCCGGCTCGTCGAGCGCGTCCGCAGGCTCGGCCTGCCCGTGTTCGTGCTGGACATCGGCGACCGCCTCGAGGACATCTTCCCGCTCGTCGCCAAGATCGGCCGGGTCACCCGGACCGAGGACCGGGCCGAAGCGCTCGCCGGGGACCTCCGCGCCAGGCTCGAGGCCGTGGACGCGGCCGTGCGCGAAGTCGCCTCGAGGCCCAGGGTCTTCGTCCTCCTCTACGGCCAGGGCCTCTGGACGTGCGGCGGCGAGAGCTACGTCGACGACCTCGTCGCCCGCGCCGGCGGGACGAACGTCGCCTCCGCCCTGCCCAAGAAATGGGCGCTCTACAAGCGCGAGCGCATCCTCGAGGACGACCCGGACGTCGTCTTCATCCTGGCCCGCTCCGCCGGGGACTTCGCCGCGGGCCGCGACTGGCTGCTGCGGATGCCGGGCGTCGGGGACGTCGCGGCCGCGCGGTCCGGACGGGTCTTCGAGCTCGACGAGAACGCGGCCAGCCGGTTCGGGCCCCGGCTCGTCGACGTCCTCGAGCGCGTCGCCCGCCTCCTCCACCCCGAGCGCTTCGGAGGGAGGCCGTGAGCCGGAAGGCGGGGCGCCGGCTCTTCTGGGCCGCCGCCATCCTCCTCTGCCTGGCCGGATTCCTCGTCTCGGTCCTCAGCGGCCCGGTCAGGACGACGCCCGGGGACCTGCTGCGCTTCATCGGCAGCCCGGACCGCGTGCAG
>CAZFBC010000039.1:0-1366 GCA_964517245.1 uncultured Eubacteriales bacterium
AAAAAGTCAGCGCCGCTTCTTTATGGAAGAACGAGGCAAGTTTCTCCTCGAGCTGCACATGGATGGCGAGGGTTCCGTTGAGAAAACGTGTCCCCGCGCAGCCGCTGCCGAACTTTTTCAAGGCCTCGATGGCCGCTTCCTTGACCTTGGGGTGGTTGGTCAGCCCGACGTAGTTGTTCGAGCCGATCATGATGAACTTCTTGCCGTGGATGAAGACCTCGGTCCCCTCGGCGTGCTCGATGGGGATGAAATAGGGGAAGAGCCCCATGGCCTGGGCCGTCCGCGGGTTGAGGGGATAGCCGTATCTCTGGGCGACCTTGGGGTCGGAGTAGAAACCGATGCACTTCTCGAAAAGGTCCATGGTCACGTCCTTTGTAGGGTTTTCAGCCCCCAAGTATAGGATTCCCCGCCGAAATAGTCAATTTCGGCTCGCTCCGACGAGATCCCTCGCCCGGGAGGTCAGCGGAAGGGGCGGGTCAGGCAGGTCGGCCCGCCGGAGCCCTTGCGGGAGATCTCGCCGCCCTCGTAGAGCGTCAGCTCGACCCCGGACCGGGTCAGGACCTCGGCGGTCCGCGGGTTGCCGGCGAGGGCCAGGCATTTCCCCGGGGCCAGGGCCAGGACGTTGGCGCCCATGGACGCGAATTCGGCGTCGGGGACCTCCAGGAGCGCGAAACCGGCGCCGAGGAGCCTCTCCCGGAACGGCACGGGCAGGAGGCGGGAATAGACCAGCAGCTTCCCCTCGTCGACGGGGCTGAGGACCGACATCAGGTGGAAGACGTCGCCGGGCCCGTCCCAGTGGGGGAGGGGGACCTCGACGACTTCGCAGCCGTCCCGGGCGACGATCTCGCGGAACTGGCGCAGGCCCTCCGCGTTGGTCCTGTAGCCGCGGCCGACGGCCGCCGTCCGGGCGTCGAGCCAGGCGACGTCGCCGCCCTCGAGCGTCCCCGGCTCCCGGATCCTCCCGGCGACCGGCCAGCCGGCCTTCTCGCAGAATCGGCCGACGGCCTCCGGCTCGCCGCCGCGGAGCGGCTTGCCCATCCGGCAGAGGACCAGGCCGCCCGGCGAGACGCAGGCGGCGTCGCGGACGTAGATCGAGTCGAGCCCGGTGCCGTCGTCGGCGGGCAGGAACCGGACGTCGGGAACGAACCGGCCCAGGGCCCCGGCGAACCGGTCGTACTCCTCGCACGCCCGGGCGAAGTCCGGGGCCTCCGAGTAGCCCAGGGCGCGCCACTCCGCTTCGACCCTCTCCCGGTCCCGCCACGCCTCGCGGGGGTGTTTGAGCAGCAGGGCCCCGACGGGGCCGACCTCGGTCGGAACGACAGGCTTCATGAGGGCATCTTACCGCCGCGGCCGCGAAATGTAAAAA
>CAZFBC010000039.1:1466-15007 GCA_964517245.1 uncultured Eubacteriales bacterium
CTCGGCCGCTTCCCGACGATGTCCCTGTCGACCGTCTACACGGCGCTCAAGTCCCTTCAGCGGGAGGGGCGCGTCCACGAGCTGGACATCGAGCCGGGCCGGGCCCGCTTCGACGCCAGGCCGGGCCCGCACCATCACCTCGTCTGCCTGCGATGCCGGAAGGTCGTCGACATCGACCGGGACTTCGGGCTCCGCCTCGGGCCCGGCGAGTCGCGCGGCTTCCGCGTGCTCCACAGCCACGTCGCCTTCTTCGGGACCTGTCCCGATTGTCAAGCGAAGATCAACAACACACCCAACAAGGAGGTCCGTCAATGGACAACACGACTCACACCGGCCAGGCCCCGGCCGGGCTGCCCCGGATCGGATCGCCGGCCCCGCCGTTCGAGGCGGTGACCACCCACGGCGTGCTCAAGCTCGAGGATTTCAAGGGGAAGTGGCTCGTCCTCTTCTCCCACCCGGCCGACTTCACGCCGGTCTGCACGACGGAGTTCATGGCCTTCGCCGAGATCCATCCCAAGCTCCGGGAGATGAACGTCGAGCTCATGGGCCTGAGCATCGACAGCGTCTACTCCCACATCGCCTGGGTCCGGAACATCGAGGAGAAGCTGGGCAAGACGATCACCTTCCCGGTCATCGCCGACCTGAACAAGGACGTCGCCTCGCTCTACGGCATGATCATGCCGGGCGAGAGCAAGACCGAGACCTCGCGGGCCGTCTTCGTCATCGACGGCGAGCAGGTCGTCCGGGCCATCATCTACTACCCGCTGTCGACCGGCCGGAACATGGACGAGATCCTGCGCCTCGTCCAGGCCCTGCAGACGACCGACAAGCACGGCGTCGCCACGCCCGCCAACTGGCGCCCCGGCGACAAGGTCATCGTCCCGCCGCCCCAGACCCAGAAGGCGGCCGAGGAGCGGGTCAAGGACAGGACCGCCGAGTGCAAGGACTGGTACTTCTGCAAGAAGGACGTCAAGTGAGACGCTGAGCGCGCACCGCCCGGACCGGGGCCCCGTCCCTCCGAGCGGGGGGCCGGGGCCCCGGTCTGTCATCTTTCGGCCGTCCCGTCTGAACATCCATCTCGTTGATATATAATAAATTAAGAGAGTTCTTGACATCCCCTCTGGATTTTCGCCGCGAGATATCGTAAAATGCCCCGAAACTCAGAATAGGAGGAAGAATGAAAACGCTCTCACGTCTGCTCCTGACCCTGGTCCTGGCGACGGCCCTGACGACGGGCCTCTTCGCCAACGGCCTCAACCTGAACGGCAACGGCTCGAAGGCCAACGCCATGGGCGGCGCCTTCGTCGGCCTGGCCAACGACTTCAGTGCCGCGTACTGGAACCCCGCCGGCCTGGCCCAGATGACCACGGCCAGCTTCTCCCTCTACGCCGCCGACGTCCTGCCGTTCGGCACCTACGAGCTGGAGGCCTTCGGGATCGACGCCAAATCGGAAATGAAGCACTACCTCATCCCCGGCCTGGGCTATTTCCGGCCGGTGGGCGAGAACCTCGTGCTCGGCATCTACCTCTACGCCCCCTCCGGCGCCGGCTCGAAGTGGGACGGCGCGGACCTGGCCGCCCTTTCCGGCGGCCAGGCGTTCGACTGGTACAGCATGCTGGGCCTGTTCACGGTCTCCCCGGCGATCGCCTACAGGATCACCGACAAGATCATGCTCGGGGCCACGGTGGACGTCAGCTACGGCATGCTCAACATGGACCAGCCCTTCGACCTCGGCCAGTACAAGGAGCGCCTCACGGGCCTGGCCGTGGGCGGCACGGTCGGCCTGCTGGTCAAGCCCGTCGAGCAGTTCAGCTTCGGCGTGACCTACAAGCTCCCCTTCAAGGCCAAGCTCAAGGGCGACGTCACGATCGCCAACGCCGGCCTGGTGGGCCTGGAAACGACGGTCGAGACCGGCACGCGCGAGGCGACCTGGCCGATGTGGCTCGCCGGCGGCATCGCCGTCAAGCCGATGGCCGGGCTCACCCTGACCGCCGACGTCCAGTACACCAACTGGAAGAAGATGCAGACGATCCCCATCAACTTCGAGGACCCGGGCTGGCAGGCCTGGTTCGGCGCCGACGGGGTCCTGGACCGGGTCTACGAGCTGCTCTGGAAGGACACGACCCAGATCCGCTTCGGCGCGGAGTACATGGTCAGCCCGAGCTTCGCCCTCCGGGCCGGCTACTACATGGACCCCAATCCGGGCCCGATCGAGACCCAGAACATCCTCCTGCCCGAGTTCAAGTACAGCTGGATCACCGGCGGCTTCGGCTATGTGGGCAAGAACATCACCATCGACGCGGCCTTCGAGTACGGCCCGGCCAAGGACATCATCGTCCCGCTCGCTCCCGGCTATTCGATGCCCGGCACGCACGGCATGCTGATCCTGGCCCCCAGCCTCAGCTTCAGCTATCGCTTCTGATCGATCCAAGAGAACCGACCGGCCGGGTCCTCCTCCCGCGGGGGGAGGACCCGGTCTTCCCTTCCCCCGAAATTGACCCTCTCCGCGCCTTTGTGATATAAGCCCTCTTGGTCTCGGATGCTCCCGGTGCCATGAGGACAACGACCGAATTCCCGCCCCGCGGCGAACCGCCCTTCGCGTCCTCCCCTCTGTCCCGGCCCCGCGCGGCCCGGCCCAACATCCCCCGTGTCCGATAAGGAAGGTGTGCCCATGGACGAAACGAAAAAGATCCCCGCCCCCGCCGAGTCCCTCTGGAGCCGGCGGAAGTTCCTGGGCGCGTCGGCGACGGCCGCCGCCGGGCTCATGGTCGTGCCCCGCCACGTCGTCGGGGCGACCCAGAAGAAAAAGGCCCCGAGCGACACGGTCGACATCGCCTGCGTCGGCGTCGGCGGCATGGGCGCCGCGGACACCCGCGGCGTCCGCTCCCAGAACATCGTCGCCCTTTGCGACGTCGACGACGAGATGGTCGCCAAGCTGCTCCGCAAGGAGGACCTCGAGCCGGCCGAGAAAGCCATGTACGAGAAGGCCGCGAAGTTCCGCGACTTCCGCCGCATGCTCGAGAAGGTCAAGGGCATCGACGCCGTCACCGTCTCGACGCCCGACCACAACCACGCCGTCATCGCCATGGCGGCCATCAGGCTCGGCAAGCACGTCTACGTCCAGAAGCCGCTGACCCACACCATCAAGGAGGCGCGCCTCCTGGCCAAGGCCGCGAAGGAGGCCAACGTCGTCACCCAGATGGGCAATCAGGGCCACGCCGGGGAGGGCGCCCGCCTCGTCTGCGAGTGGATCTGGGACGGGGCCATCGGCGACGTCCACGAGGTCCACTGCTGGACCAACCGCCCCATCTGGCCGCAGGGCCCGATCGACGCCCCCAAGGAGATCCCCTCCGTGCCCTCGACGCTCGAGTGGGACGTCTGGCTCGGCCCGTCCCGGTTCCGGCCCTACCACCCGGCCTACCACCCCTTCAAGTGGCGCGGCCTCTGGGACTTCGGCACCGGGTCGCTCGGCGACATGGGCGCCCACATCATGGACCAGCCCTTCTGGGCCCTCAAGCTGAAGTCGCCCGTCAGCGTCCAGGCCTCCTCGACGCCCTTCAGCGACGATTACTATCCCCAGGGCGAGGTCGTGACCTACGAGTTCGCCGCCCGCGAGGGGATGGGGCCGGTGACCCTGACCTGGTGGGACGGCGGGCTCATGCCGCCGCGACCGGCCGAGCTCGAGCCCGGCCGGATGATGGGGGACGAGGACGGCGGCGTCCTCTTCCGCGGCACCAAGGGCCTGCTCATGTGCGGCGTCTACGGGACCAACCCGCGCCTCGTCCCGGAGACGCGGATGCAGGAGTACGCGCGCCCGGAGAAGACCATCCCCCGCTCGCCCGGCATCCGGGAAGAGTGGATCGAGGCCATCAAGAAGGGGACGAAATCGACGACCGACTTCTCCTATTCCGGTCCGCTGACCGAGACCATGCTCCTGGCCAACGTGGCCGCCAAGCTGCAGGCCAGGAACACCAAGCTCCTGTGGGACGGCGACAGGATGGAGTTCACCAACCTCCCCGAGGCCAACGAGCTCCTCCACTTCGAATACCGGCCCGGCTGGAGCCTTTGAGCCCGAGACGGGGAGTTCTCTTGAGCGCCAAAGCTTTCCCCCTGATCGTCAGCGCCCTTCTCTTCGCCGCCGGCCCGTGCGCCGGCCAGGACGCCTGGCCGGTCCACGACCCCGGCCGGCCCATGGCCCGAGTGGTGGCGCCGGGCCCGGCCGGGCCGCCCGTCCCGCCCCCGGCCGACGCCGTGGTCCTCTTCGACGGCAAGGACCTGGCCGCCTGGACCGATGCCAAGGGCGATCCCGCCCGCTGGAAGGTCGAGAACGGGTCCATGGAGGTCGTCCCCAAGACGGGCGGCATCCGCACGGCCGCGGGGTTCGGCGACTGCCAGCTCCACGTCGAATGGATGGCCCCTTCCCCGGCCCGGGGGACCGGCCAGGACCGCGGCAACAGCGGCGTCTTCCTCATGGACATCTACGAGGTCCAGATCCTCGACTGCCACGGCAACGCGACCTACGCCGACGGCCAGACAGCTTCGATCTACGGCCAGTTCCCGCCGCTCGTCAACGCCTGCCGGCCGCCGGGGGAGTGGCAGACCTACGACATCGTCTTCCGCCGGCCGCGCTTCGACAGCGAGGGCCGGGTCCTCGCCCCGGCCCGGATGACCGTCTTCCACAACGGGCTCCTGGTCCACGACTGCGCCGTCCTGACCGGGCCGACGGCCCACAAGGCCCGGCCGCCCTACAAGGCGCACGCCGACAGGCTGCCGGTCTCGCTCCAGGACCACGGCCACCCCGTCCGCTTCCGCAACATCTGGCTCCGCGATCTCGAGTGAAGGAGGCCCGAATGAACCGCCGCGCCCTCGTCGCGACCGTCCTCTTCGCCGCGTCCTCGGCCCTCGCCTGCGCCGCCCCGCCGCCGCGGACGGCCCTGGTCGTCTGGGGCGGTTGGGAGGGCCACGAACCCAAGCAGTGCGTCGACCTCTTCACCCCCTGGCTCGAGTCGAAGGGCTTTACGGTCGAGGTCTCGCACTCGCTCGACGCCTACCTCGACCTCGCGAAGCTCAAGACGCTCGACCTCATCGTCCACGTCTTCACCATGTCCGACATCAAGCCGGAGCAGGAGCGCAACCTCGAGGAGGCCGTCCGGAGCGGCGTGGGGCTGGCCGGCTGGCACGGCGGCCTGGGCGACGCCCACCGCTCGGCCGTCGAGTACCAGTTCATGGTCGGGGGGCAGTGGGTCTCCCATCCGGGCGGGGTCATCGACTACGACGTCGACATCGTGAACACGACCGACCCCATCACCGAGGGCCTCAGGACGCGCTTCCACATGAGGTCCGAGCAGTACTACATGCACGTCGACCCGGCCGTCGAGGTCCTGGCGACGACCACGTTCACGGGCGCGCACGCGCCGTGGATCGACGGCGTCGTCATGCCCGTCGTCTGGAAAAAGCTCTACGGGAAGGGCCGCGTGTTCTACACGTCGCTCGGCCACGTCGCGGCCGATTTCGACGTCCCCGAGGCCCGGGAGATCGTCAAGCGGGGCCTTCTCTGGGCCGCCCGGGCGACGGGCGACGACCCGCCCCGGATGAACATCTACGCCCCGCTCCCGAAGAAGAAGGGCTAGCGGCGGACGAAGAGGGCCAGGACGACCTCGGGGCGCAGGCCGAAGAAGCTCTGCCGGTAGTCTTCGCCGAGCGCCGCGCCGACTTCGTCGGCGAAGGCCGCGGCGGCGATGACCGCGGCCGCTTCGCCCGTTGCGGCGGCATCCAGGGCCGGGCCCGGCTCGGTCCAATACCCCACCCTCCCGTAGGCCCGGAAATACCAGGGCAGCGGCCAGGTCTCGTCGGGCGGCGCGACCACCTTGACGAGGATGTCCCGGCCGTCCGGCGACGCCGCGGCCACTCTCTCCACCGCCTGGACGAGCCCGAGAAGATCGGGGCTCGTCGGCGCGTAGGCGTAGGGGTTGGCCGGGTCGGAGGGGGCGGTGTAGCTCGCCCGGTAGGACTGGGCGGCGAGACCGGCGAACCCCGGCGCGAGCGCGGCCAGGATGAGGGCTTGGACCAGCCTGCGGCGGGATATCCGCAGGAGCAGCGCGACGCCGTTGCCGGCCAGCAGGACCAGGCCGAGATAGAAAGGCAGGAGGTTCCAGGGCGTCTTGTAAGGGATGAGGCTGTAGGCGGCGGCCGTGACGACCGTGAAGAAGAGGACGAAGCGGAGGAAACGGGGACTCTCCCCGGCGGAGCTGTCCGGCCCGCAGGCGGCGATGCCGCCGGCCACGGCGAGGAAGAGCAGGAAGGCCTCGCTCCAGACGGGGCCCGCGGCCGCCTTGGAATAGGCCAGCGTCTGAAAGTAGTAGTACCAGGGCTGGGCGTGGACGCCGGGGTGCGCGGCCCGCTCGAACGAGGCCCCGACGGCCCGGAACGCGTCGACGAGCCCCCGGGGATTTTGGAAGAACGAGGTGAAGAAGAGGGCGGCGGCCGCGGCGGCGAAGGCCAGGAACAGCGCGACGTGCGGGACCGTCCAGAACCGGGTCGCGGCCGCCCGCCAGCTCCAGCCGCCCCTGGGCGTGACGACCCCCTTCCGCTGGGCGCCGAGCCTGTCGGTCAGAAAGACCAGGCCGAGGGCCGCGGCCAGGCCGCCGAACAGGACGACGCTCGTCTCCTTCGTGGCGAACATCAGGCCCGCCGAGAAGCCGGCGGCGGCGGCCCACCAGCCGGAGCGAGATCTCGCGTAACGCCAGCCGGCGGCCAGGAGCCCGGCCAGGAAGAGGACGAGCAGGGTCTCCTGGATGTAGAAGCGGCTGTAATAGGTCAGCGCCGGCGAGACCGCGGCGAGCAGGGCCGCCGCCAGGCGCGCCTCGCGCGAGATCCCGCCCGCGAAGAGAAGGAAGAGGGCGACGAGGCCGGCCCCGGCCAGGGCCGGGACGGCCCGCAGCGCCGCCACGTCGAGGCCGGCCAGGGTGGTCGCGCCCGCCGCCCGGGCGGCCGGCAGGGTGAGATAGTAGAGCGTCGGGCCGTGGTGGTCGGCCGGATCGAACCGGTATTCCCCCCGCTCGAGCAGGGCGCCGAACTTGACCGCCTGGTTGGCCTCGTCGTGGTGCATCGGCCGGACGTCGAGTCGGGCGACGCGGAAGAGGAGGGCGCCGCAGACGGCGCAGAGGAAGAGCGTCCCGAAGGCCTTTTTCGTCATTTGGCCGGGAGGCCGTAGACCTCGACCTCCACGTAGTGGTTCATGTCGTTGGACGTGTTCCCGCCGCTGTAGAGGCGGACGTAGCGGGCCTTGACGCCCTTGGGGTCGAAGAGCTTGCCGTCGAACGTCTCGATGTATTCCTTGTCCTTGCCGGCGCCGAGGCCGGAGGTGTTGTCGTGGTCGTTGTTGAAGACCGTCGTCACGCCGGCGATGAAGTCCCTGTCGTCGGAGACCTGGACGACGACGTCGCGGTAGACCCGGGCCTGGCTGTGATAGTGCCAGGCCACGACGGCCCGGAGTTCGTGGGGCCGGCCGAGGTCGATCTGGACCCACTGGAGCATCGGCCCGAGCTCGACGTAGTAGCCGTCCTCGCCCGACTTCTTGCCGTCCGTGACGAAGGCGACCTCGCCGATGACGGGCTCCTTGTCGCTCGCCGTGACGGGCTTTGCGGCCGAGAGGAGGACCGTCCCGGCCGGGACCATGAAGGGTCCCCGGGGCTTCCCCGTGACCGTCTCGAGGTTGGGGGTGCGGATGTTCCGGGGCGTGCCGACGAACATGGGCTTGGGGAGCTGGATCTTGAGGACCTCTTGGCCCGCGTCCTGGGCCGTCGCGGCGGGAGCGAGCGCGGCCAGCCCGAGGGCGGCCAAGACCGGCCAAACGGATCTCTTGTTCATCGGCGTCTCCTTGTCCTGGCGGGCTCCTTGCCGGCGATCGCGCCCGCGTTGAACATTCTACACGTTTCGGGCCCGATTTTCACCCGGGCCCAGACGGCGGGATGGCGGCCGCAGAAGCCGGCCACCTCTTCCGTGGACATGACCATGAAGGCCGTCGAGAGGGCGTCCGCCGCGGCCGCCGAGGGGTGCGAGACCCAGGCGGCGGAGTGCCCCGCGGCCGGGCGCCCCGTCCGAGGGTCGACGATGTGGGCCCCCTTGACCTCGGTCCCGGAGCCGCTCAGGGCCCGGCCCCGGAGGAGGACCCGTCCGGGGACCTGCGGCGAACCCGCGTCCGGCCCCGCGCCGACCGGCCAGCCCGGCCCGTCCCCCTTCCCGCCGGCCGCCGGACCCGGCCCCGCGGCCAGGGCCGTGCTCGTGCCGGCGTGGAGAAGGACGTTCCCGACGTCCCAGTCGCGCAGGACGGCCAGGGCGCAGTCGAGGGCGAAGCCCTTGCCGACCGCGCCAGGATCGAGATCGAGCCCGGAAAGGGCCCGTGTCCCCCGGCCGGGGACGCGGATCACCTCGTAGCCCCGCTCGATCCGCTCGACGCGGACGAGACGGCTGAGCGGCGGGGGACAGGCCCCCCGGCCGCGGCCCGCCCCCCGCCCCGAGGCGAGGTGGTTGATGTCGAAGGCGCCGCCCGTCTCGGCCTGGACGAAGGCCGCGAGCCCGAGGACCTGGGCCGTCTCGATCCCGATCAGGAGCGACCCGCCCGGCCCCAGGCGGCCGATCCGGCTCACCTCGCTCGCCGGATCGAAGCGGCTGAGGAGCCGCTCGATCCGGTCGACCTCGTCGAAGGCGGCCCGGGCGGCCTGCCCGGCATAGGCCTCCTCCCTGTCCGCGACGAAGATCTCGAATACCGTCGCCATGGCCTCGCGGGTGAACCGGTGGACGCGATCGGGAGACATGGAGCGGTCCTGGCCCGGCCTATTTCGTCACCGGCCCGAGCGGGAGCTCCTGGACGCTGTTCGAAGCGACCTTGAGGCGGGCGGCGACGTCCTTCTCGCCGCGGACCTTCTCGTCGGTCAGGTAGCGGACGTCGAGGAGCCCGTCGGCGTGGAAACCGGTCCGGAGATAGTTCATCTCGGCGAGGGACTGGCTCCAGCCCTGGAGCCAGGTCTCGAGCTCCTTACGGTGGCGGCCGCCGCCCGCGATCAGCACGGCCAGCCTGATCGGGCTGTCCGGGCCGGCCTCGCCGGCCCCGGACTCGTCGAGGAAGAAGACGCCCCTGACCCCCCAGCCGAGCTGCCCGCAGTGGTGGGCGATACTCTCGGCCATGCGCAGGCGCCAGCGGAAGTGGTCCTCGTCCTCGCGGCAGACCCGGGCCTCCCCCCCGACGGCGGCGCGCAGGGGCGCCTCGGGCGGGGAGAGGAAACCGACGGCGAGTTCCCGGTCGGCGTTCATGAGCACGCGGAGGACCTTGCCCCCCGTCGCCGCCGGGACGTCGATGACCCGCAGGGCGTCCTTCAGGTGGGCGCATTCGGGGCAGAGGGCGGCCAGGCTGTTCGGCGCCTCGAGGAGGAACTTCTCGTTGAACCGGACGCCCTCGTCGTCCGGGTAGAGGGGCAGGTAGCGGATGCCCGACTCGACCAGGTCCTGGAAGAAGTGCGTCCCGAACGACACGTCGGGGACGTAGTTGCCTTTCTTGCGGGCGACCTCGATGAGCATGGCCGAGTTGTTGATCTCCGAGTAGGTCACGCGCACGCCGAGCTTGATGTCGCCGCGGCTGCCCCACCGGCCCGGGCCCATGAGGATGAACTGGCGCCGCGGCAGGACCTTGTTGAGCTTGCCGACGGCCTGGCCGACGGCGAGGAGGTCGGCGTACTCGGCCAGCTCCCCGTAGCGGTCCGGCTCGACGTAGACGACGTGGGTGATGTCGGCGACGCGGCCGTTCGAGACGTGCTTCCGGGCCGTGAACAGGACGGCCTCGTCCTTGAGGTCGGCCGGGATCTCCATGGCCACGTCCTCGGCCGCCTGGCTCTGGGGCCGGCACTGGAGCAGGTAGAAATCCGTCCCGGTCGAGGCGAACTCGATGTCCACCGGGACGCCCATCGCCGCCGACAGGGTCTTGAGGATGGCCTCGAGCTGGAGCATGAACGGCGTCCCGGAGATGAGGCCGTCGAAGGTGACCACGGCGTCGGCCTTGGCGATGTCCGTGGCCAGGCCCATCGGCCGCTGGAGGAGCCCGTCGCGGTAGATCGAGAACACCTTGGTCAGGGCCGGGTAGTCCCGGCCGACCTCATCGAGGAGCTCCCCGATGTCCTTGGTGACGAAGGTGTTCCCCTCGAGGTCGATGACGTCGATCTTCTTGGGCGAATAGCGGACGGCCTCGTCGGTCGAGACGTTGACCCGCAGGTTCGGCTGGCTCGGGGCGACGAGGACGGGGTAGTCGTCGCTGACCCGGTCGACGGCCCGGGTCCCGAGGCCGGGCACGAGCCGGAGCAGGCCGTCCTCGCGCTTGATCCGTGGCGACCAGCGGAACTCGTTGCGCGAGAAGGCGACGCCGGCGAAGGCCGGGAAGAAGTACCGGCCGACCCGGGTCCCGACGACCTCCTGGACCATGATGCCCATCTCCTCGTAGAAGTCGAGGAGGCCGCGCTCGGCCCGGTACTGGATGGGGTCGGGGCTGAAGATCGAGGCGTAGACCTCGGCCACGGCGTCGAGGAGGGCCTCGAGCCGCTGCTGCTTGTCGCCCTGGTTGGCCAGGAAGAGGCTCTTGTACTTGCCGGCGAAGGCCGTCCCCAGCCGGTCCTCGAGGAGGCTCGAGCTGCGGACGATGAGCGGGACCTCGCCGAAGTCGTCGAGGGCGACCGACAGGCCCTTGACGATCTCGGGCGGGAAGGTCGAGTTCTTGAAGACCTGGACGAGGTGGGGGTATTCCTGCCGGACCATCTCGATGTCCTTGTATTTCTGCTCGTGGATGTCGTCCAGGCTGTTGTAATTGGTGAAGGAGATCAGCGCGTCGGAGGTGACGTACCAGGTCTTGGGCTTCTTGACGGCGCCGATGATCTTGGTCCGGCGGCCCGCCTGCTTGAGGATGCGGCTGGCCAGGAACAGGCCGGCGCTCTTGCCGCCGAGCTTGCCGTGGCTGCCGGCCGGGAAGACGATCCGCTCCGTCAGGTCGAAGAAGTCCTCGATGCCGACGTACTTCTTGGCGACGTTGATGAACTCGAGCTGTTCCGTGAAGAAGCGCCGGATGAGGGCGACCCGGACGCTGTTGGCCAGGGACCGGGGCAGCTGGATGCCCTCGGGGGCCAGGATCTTGATCCGGCGCATGCCGTCGAGGACCTCGGCCAGGTCGGCGTAGACGTTCTCCAGGATCTTCACGGCCGAGCTCGAGCGGTCCTCGTTGATCCATTTCTGGATGCGGTCGAAGACCTCGTCGTCGGTCAGGTTGGCCGAGGCGATCCGGAACGTCTCCTCGGTCAGGGCGAAGAAGCGGTCCGTCGACTCCTTGGTCAGGGGCAGGTTGGATTCGCCGAACAGCCCTTCGGCCGTCCGGCCGCCGCTGAAGCGCTGGAGGAGGTCGCGGGCCTCGGTCACGCCGCGCCAGCCGAGGTAGTTCATCATCTTGTGGGAGATGCGGATGAGGAGCCCGGGGTTGGTGTTGCGCAGGAGGTCCAGGGCGATCTTCCAGGCCCGCTTCTCGCCGGCCGCGTCGCGGTGGCCGTTGCTGATCTCCTCGTACATCTCCCGCATGCGCTGGTGGAGGATGAAATGGCCCAGGCGCTCGGCGATCGTGTGGATGAGCTTGACCTCGCCCTTCATGAACGGGCCGCAGTCGCTCTCGGGCGTCGGCCGGCTGTAGGACACGCAGAGGCGGCCGACTGGAGCGTCCTGGACCCGGATCTCGGCGCACTGGATGTGGGGCGTCTCCTCGAAGTCGGCGGACTCGTAGACGTCGGAGCCGTAGGTGACGCGGGCCTGGCAGCAGTCGGGGAACTGCCACCCCGGGGGGATGGCCTCGAGGACCTGGCCGAAGACCTTCTCGAGCGGGACGTCGTAGAGGCTGAGGATCTCCTCGACGCGGTAGAGGCAGCTGAGCTCCTTGGCCCGCTCGTGGAGGGTGGAGAAGAGGGTGTCGACGGCCGTCGGGGTGCGCTGGTTGGTCATGTCGCCGCGGTCCTCCTCGGCCGCCGCGGCCGGCCCTCCCCGGGGCGGACGGGCGGCCCACTCCTTGCCCGGCCCGGGGCCGGGGGGCCTAAAGAACGCCCGCCCCTCCCGGCGCCGCCGGGAGGGACGGGACGGGCAAACGCGGCGCTCGAAAGGCGGCTCAGACCCAGCCGCGGTCCTTGCAGGCGTTGGCGACGCGGCTGACCGAGATGACGTAGGCGGCGTCGCGCATGTAGAGCTTCCGCGTCCGGGCCAGCTCGCTGACGGCCTTGAAGGCGGACGTCATCTTGTCGTCGAGACGTGTCAGGACCTCGTCCTTGGTCCAGAAGAAGTTCATGTTGCACTGGACCTGCTCGAAGTAGCTGCAGGTCACCCCGCCGGCGTTGGCCAGGAAGTCGGGGATGACGAAGATGCCGCGGCCCTTGATGACCGCGTCGGCCTCGGGGGTCGTCGGGCCGTTGGCGCCTTCGGCGATGATCTTGACCGTAGGCCGGATCTTCTTGACGGTCTCGGCGTTGACCTGGTTCTCCAGGGCGCAGGGCAGGAGGATGTCGACCTCCTGCTCGATCCAGGCGTCGCCGGGAAGGCGCTCGTAGCCGAGGGCCTCGGCCTTGGCCTTGTCGATGCCGCCGAAGCGGTCGGTGATGGCCAGGAGCTCCTCGAGGTTGACGCCGCTCTTCCTGCGGTAGGTATAGGAGGCCTGGTCGTTCTGGTCCCAGCAGGACACGGCGACGACCTTGCCGCCGAGCTTGGTGAAGAGCTGGATGGCGTACTGAGCGACGTTGCCGAAGCCCTGGACGGAGGCCGTGGTCGCCTCGGGATCGAGGCCCATCTCCCGAAGGGCTTCCCGGACCGTGTAGATCAGGCCGTAGCCGGTGGCCTCGGTCCGGCCGAGGGAGCCGCCCATGCCGACGGGCTTGCCGGTGATGAAGCCGGGGTACTTGGCGCCGTGGATGGTCTCGAACTCGTCCAGCATCCAGAGCATGTGCTGGGGGTTGGTCATGACGTCGGGCGCGGGGACGTCGCGGAGGTGGCCGACGTCCTGGGCGATGGCCCGGATCCAGCCGCGGCAGAGCCGTTCCTGCTCGCGCGGGCTGAGGTCGTGGGGGTCGCAGATGACGCCGCCCTTGCCGCCCCCGAGCGGGATGTCGACGACGGCGCACTTCCAGGTCATCCACATGGACAGGGCCCGGACCGTGTCGATCGTCTCCTGGGGGTGGAAGCGGATGCCGCCCTTGCAGGGGCCGCGGGCGTCGTTGTGCTGGCAGCGGAAGCCGCGGAACACGCGGACGCTGCCGTCCTCCATGCGGACGGGGATCGAGAAATGGTACTCCCGCAGCGGCTGCCGCAGGAGGTCCCGGGTCGGCTGGTCGAGCTCGAGAAGATCGGCCACAGAATCGAACTGCTTCTGGGCCATCTCGAACGCGTTGAACCCTTTGACGGCCATTTTTGAAAGCTCCTATCGATGATGATGTGATGATGGCATGCAACGATGCATCATTGTCGCGGTTCCGCGACAG
>CAZFBC010000040.1:0-13276 GCA_964517245.1 uncultured Eubacteriales bacterium
CGACGGGGCCTCGAGCCTTCACCAGAAGAGCCAGTGCTTCGAGTGGGTCGTCGACAAGGACGTCCTGGACCGGTTGATCCGCGAAGGCGCGCTTCCCGTCCTGCCCGGATGGCTCCGGGACTGGGAGACCCACGTCGAGAAGCGCTGGCCGTCGGACCGCAAGGCCGCCCAGGCCTTCTTCCGCGAGCTGGCCAGGAAGATCGTCCTCCTCGATACCGGCGTTCATTCGAGCGCCGAGCGCGAGCTGAAGTCGTTCGCCCGTTTCCTCCGCATGCCCCACGAGACCCATCCCGCCGGCCTGGAGCACTTCCGGCTGAGCCTGGCCCGGATCGTCCTCGCCTGGCGGGTCGTGCGGGCCAACGAGGACGCCGAGGACCTCCTGGCCTCCTTCCGCCAGCAGATCGCCGACTTCGCCCGGATCGGCCCGCTGCTCGGGGCCGTCACGGGGGCCAGGACCGACCAGGACGCTCGGACCGCGGTCCTCGATCTCTTCCGCGTCATCCTCTCACCCTGCGAGGCCCGCTATCAGCCGCTCGAGTCCCTCTCCGGCCGGACGGATCCCGAGGGCTCTCCCCGCGACAGGATCGTCGCCCTCAACGCGGAATACGCCTGGAGCGAGGACCGGCGGACCGTCTATCTCAAGGTCGCCCACGACCGGGAGCTCCTGGGCATCCTCGAGCTCGTCGGGTTCGGCGGCCCCGACCGGCGCGACCAGGACCTCAACCTGGCGTTGACCCTGGCCCGGGTCTCGGGGCTGGCCCTCATGAGCTTCAGGATGGGGCAGGCGCTCGGCGAGGAGCGCGAGAAGGCCGCCCGGGCCGAGGCCGCGCTCGCGGAGGGCGAGGAGCGGAAGGCCCGGATCTTCAACTATCCGCTCGGCCTCTACAGGACAACGCCCGGGGGCCAGATCATCGACGCCTCTCCGACGCTGGCCCGCATGCTCGGCTACCCCGACCTGGAGGCCCTCAAGGCGGTCAACTTCTGGGACATCCACCACAATCCGTCCGACCGGGACAACTGGCAGGCCGTGCTCGACTCGAGCCAGCTGGTCGAGATCTTCGAGACCCAGCTCCGGCGCAGGAACGGCACGCTGTTCTGGGCCAAGGACGCCTCGCGGGCGGCCAAGGACGCGCAGGGCAAGGTCCTGTTCTACGACGGCGTCATCGAGGACATCACCAGGAAAAAGCAGATCGAGGAGGACCACTCCTGGGACCTCCGGCTGCAGGCGTCGGTCGGCGACATCTCCGAGCGGCTCCTGTCGCCCGCCCCCATCGAGGAGATGTCGGGCCTGGTCATGGAGCACGCCCGCCGCCTGACCTCGAGCGCCACGGCCCTCATCTGTCACATCGACGAGAAGACGGGCCGGTTCGTCCCCGCCGCCATGACGCCGGACGCCCGGGAGATGCTGTCCGAACATCCCCGGGACGGGGACTGCGCCCACAAGGGCTCGGAGATGTGGAACTGGGTCATCGAGAAGCGCAAGCCCATCCTGACCAACGTCCCCAGCCTGGACCCCCGCTTCACGGGCATGCCGGGCTGGCATCTTCCGGTCCGCCACTTCCTGGCCGTGCCCGCGTTCATGTCGGGCGCCATCGTCGGCCTGATCGTCGCGGCCAATCCGCACGAGCCCTACGTCGACCGGGACCTCAAGGCGATCGAGCGCCTGGCCACCCTGTACGCCATCGCCATCCACAGGGCCCGGACCGAGAGCGCGCTGCGCGAGATGTCGCTCGTCGACGACCTGACCGGCCTCTACAACCGCCGCGGCTTCATGACCCTCGCGGAGCAGCAGCTCAAGGTCGCCCACCGGACGAAGAAGGAAATGGCCCTCTTCTACGCCGACCTCGACGACCTCAAGAGGATCAACGACACCTTCGGCCACGACGAGGGCGACGCCGCCCTGGCCGAGGCCTCGGCCATGCTCCGGAACGCCTTCCGCGACTCCGACATCCTGGCCCGCATCGGCGGCGACGAGTTCGTCGTCCTGGCCATCGACGTCCCCGAGGGGAAGGCCGCCTCCCTGTCGCGCCGGCTCCGGGAGAAGTTCGTGGCCCGCAACGCCCGGTCCGGCCAGGATTACCTGCTCTCGTTCAGCCTGGGCGTCGTCCGGTACGACCCGGACGAGCCGGTCACCGTCGCCGAGCTCCTGACCCGGGCGGACCGCCTGATGTACAAGGACAAGTCGTCGAAGAAGAACGCCGGGGCGGCCGCCTGACGCCCCGGGGCCGTCAGCCCCGGAGCTTGTACTTGGCCAGCTTGTTGTAGAGCGTCGTCCGCGAGATGCCGAGGATCTTGGCGGCCTGGCGCAGGTTCCCCTTGGTCACTTTCAGGAGATAGGCGATGTAGTCCTTCTCCAGGTCGTCGAGCGACGACAGGTGGCCGCGGCCGGCGAAGGCGACGGGCCCCTGGGCCGGAATATGGTCGCGCAGGTACTTGGGCAGGTTGGCGACCTCGATGAAATCCTTCTTGCAGAGCATGGCCGCGCTCTCCAGCACATTGGCCAGCTCGCGGACGTTGCCGGGCCAGCCGTACTTGAGGAAGAGCTTCTGGACCTCGCGCGAGACGCCGTGCAGGCCCTTGCCGAACTTCCGGTTCGCGGCCTGGAGGAAATGGCGGACGAGCAGGGGGATGTCCTCGGGCCGCTCCCGGAGGGGGGGGAGGTCGATGACGACCTTGTTGAGGCGGTGGTAGAGGTCCTCGCGGAAGGACCCCGCCCGGACCCTCTCGGCCAGGTCGCGGTTCGTGGCGGCCAGGACGCGGACGTCGACCGCCGTGCTCTCGCCGGCGCCCAGGGGCCGGAACTCGCGGCTCTCCAGGACCCTCAACAGCTTGGCCTGGACCGACGCGGGGACCTCGGCGATCTCGTCGAGGAAGATCGTCCCGCCGTCGGCCTCTTCGAACATGCCGCGCTTGTCCTTGTCGGCCCCCGTGAAGGCCCCCTTCTTGTAGCCGAAGAGCTCCGATTCGAAGAGGTTCTCGGGGACGGACGCGCAGTCGCAGACGACGAGCGGCTTGTCGCCGTGGGGGCTGAGGCCGTGGATGGCCCGGGCGACGACCTCCTTGCCGGTGCCGGTCTCGCCGGTGACCAGGACGCTCGAGAAGTACTTGGCGATGTTCTCGACGAGGCCGAAGATCTCGAGCATGGTGGGGTTGCGGCTGATCAAGCCCTGGAAGGCGTATTTCCGCTCCAGCTTCTTCTCGAGGTGCAGGGTCTCCCGGCGGAGCGCCCGCTTCCGCGAGATCCGCCTCAGGATGTCGCCGAGGAAGTCGCGCTCGTAGGGCTTGGCGACGAAGTCGGTCGCGCCGGCGTGGATGATGTCGAGGACGGCTTCGCGCCCGACCGGGTCGCCGCCGACGAGGACGTCGATCATGGCGTCGAACTTCTTGATCTTCTTCAGGATCAGGAGCCCGGCGGCGAGCGCGTCGCCGGCGTCGACGAGGACGGCCCGGATGGCGTTGTCCCTGACGACGGCGATGTAGTCGTCCCCCGTCTGGGAGAAAAAGATGTTGAAGGCGACGCTCGCGGGGGCCCGCTTGACGGTCTCGTAGAGCGAGAAGTCGTCCGAGATGATCAGGAGATTGCTCTGCGCTTCCATCGCTCCCCGCCCCTGTCCCATGGCGGCGCCGCTATCTTATCAAGATTCCGCGCGGGACACAACATGCCCGGGCGTTGCGGCCGGCCCGGCCCGGATGTAAAATGGGCCCGGTCCGTAACCCCCGCACGAGGAGGCGCCGATGACGATGTCCGCGAGGCCCGGGCGATGGCGGTCCTGCCTGATGACGGCGGTCGCGGCCGCGGCCGTCCTCGGCCCCTCCTGCGGCCGGGGCGGTCCCTCCGCCGCCGCGCCGGGGAACGAGGGGGCCCGGGTGGAGATCGCCGGTGCCAAGGTCCGCATCCGGTACGACGGCCGGGACGTCTTCCGGGGCGACGTCGCGGCCGGCGAAGCGGGCTTCCGGGCGAAGGTCAACGTCCACCGCAACGGGAAGGTCGTCAGCCAGACCGTGCTGTTGACGCCCCGCGAGAAGGGCGGCTCCGTCCTGGTCGACGGGACGGTCCTCGGCGGGGCCGAGTCGTTCCCCTGCGAGGCCGACCGGCGCGACCGCGGCCCGGCCGTGGTGCGCCACGTCTCCGGGACGAGCCGCAGCCTGCTCAACCGGGGCGTCTACGACCGCGGACGGGACTGGCTCCTCTCGGTCGACGCCGGCCCCAGGGCCGTCGTCGCGCCGCGGCCGGAGAGGCGCGACGGGCGGGCCTACGGCCTCGAGGCCGAGGGCGAAGAGATCGTCCTGCGCTTCCGCCCCCGGTTCTACCAGAAGCACAGGGGCCTCGAGCTCTTCGAGCCCTGGACCTACAAGGTCTGGCCGCGGCCGGTCACCGGGTGGATCTCCTGGTTCGCCTTCTTCGACGAGGTCACGGAGCGGGACATCGTCAGGACGGCCGACACCCTGTCCGAGGTCCTGCTCCCGTTCGGCTACGAGATCCTCCAGATCGACGACGGCTACCAGCGCGGCGAGGGCCGGCCCGAGCTCTGGCTCGAGGCGAACGAAAAATTCCCCCGGGGCCTCGGGTTCCTCCCCGGGTACATCAAGGGCAAGGGCCTGACGCCGGGCATCTGGACCAACGTCGCCTTCAAGCAGGCCGACTTCGCCGGGGAGCACCGGGACTGGTTCGTGAC
Source organism: uncultured Eubacteriales bacterium (assembly GCA_964517245.1). GTDB lineage: Bacteria > Acidobacteriota > Aminicenantia > Aminicenantales > Saccharicenantaceae > RBG-16-66-30. Next base: position 4,677 of record CAZFBC010000040.1, read on the forward strand.
CGACGCGGAGGGCCGCCCCGCCCGCGGCAACTGGGTCGAGTTCAGCCTCGACGCCTCGACCCCCGAGGCGCTCGACGCCGTGGTCAGGCCGGTCTACCGGGGCCTGCGGGACATGGGCTGGGAGTATTTCAAGGTCGACGCCCTCCGCCACCTGCGCTACGAGGGCTACAACGCCCACGCGGACCATTTCGCCCGTAAGAAGCGGGACCTCGTCCGGGCCTTCCGGAGCTACGTCGAGGCCGTCCGGGAGGAGATCGGCCGGGACGTCTTCCTGCTCGGCTGCTGGGGCATCCGGCCCGAGCTCGTCGGCCTCCTCGACGGCTGCCGCATCGGGACCGACGGCTTTTCCTACGCCGGCCTGGCCCAGTTCAACTCCTGGAACAACGTCGTCTGGCGCAACGACCCGGACCACGTCGAGCTCGACGCGGACCGCTACCGGTCGACGCTCGTGACCTCGCTCACGGGCTCGGTCCTGTTGCTCACCGACAGGCCGGACCTCTACCGGACGGAGGCCGTCGAGCCGGCCCGCCGGACCTCGCCCGTGCTCTGGACGCGGCCCGGCCAGGTCTTCGACGTCGACCCGTCGCGGTCCGGCGAGATCGGCCGCGTCGACGCCGAGGTCAGCGGTTCGGGGCCCCGCGATTTCGACGCCGGGCTCGAGCCGGCGTGCGACCTGTTCCTCCTCGAGATCGACCGCCCCTTCGAGAACTGGTCGGTCCTCGGCCGGACCGGCGAGAGCGTCCGGGAGATCGCCTTCGCCGACCTCGGCCTGGACGCCGAGAAGGAGCACGTCGTCTTCGAGTTCTGGTCGCGGCGCCTGCTCGGCAGCTTCACCGGGTCGTTCGCGCCCGGGCCCCTCGATCCCGTCCACCGCTGCCAGGCCCTGGCCATCCGGGAGAGGACGGACCGTCCCCAGCTCGTGGCCACGAGCCGGCACGTCACCTGCGGCGGGACGGACCTCGTCGACGTCCGTTGGGCGGACGGGCGGCTCACCGGGACGAGCCGGGTCGTCGCCGGCGACCCCTACGTCCTCTACCTGACCGAGCCCTCCGGGTACCGGCTGAAGGCCTTCGACTGCCCCGGCGTCGAGTCCGCGGAGACGGTCAGGGAAGGCGGGATGGTCAGGGTCGCGCTTCTCTTCGGCGAGAGCGGGACGGTCGGCTGGTCGGCCCGTTTCTCGCGGTAGGCGCGAGCCCCCGGACACAACATCTTGTGCCGGCCGCGCCGGCGCGTAGCAGGGCTAGATTATCGGCTTGACAAGCCCAGGGGCTTCCGCTAGCATGGAGTCGTCCGAGAAGTCAGCGGGCCCCCAAATGAAGTCAAGCAGTCTGAAGCACCTGTTTATTCTGGGCCTAGTCGTCTATTTGTTCGGGGGGGCTCCGGCCGAGCTCGGGACCGAGGCGGCGTTCTTCCACGGCTTCATGATCCCCAATCCCGTCGTCAGCGTCGGCCTGGGGACCGACCTCGAGGACGTCCTCATCCGCGCCTCCTCGGGCATGAAGATCTACTTCGAGGTCAACGCCGGCTCCGAGCGGAAGTCCATGGAGGCGGACGAAGCCCGGATCAAGGGCGGCGGCCGGAGGCTCACGGAGAAGTTCGTCATCCTCCTGGCCCACGCCAAGGAGCGCGAGGAGGCCGACACGCTGGCCGCCGGGTTCAGGGGCCGGGCCGACGGCCGGATCTACGTCGAGGAGAAGCACGTCGAGGGTGCGACGGCGGTCTTCGAGGTCAAGCTCGGCGATTTCCTGACCCGCGGCGAGGCGCTGGAGGCGGTCACCCGGCTCAAGGCGGCCGGCATGAAGGACGCCTGGATCGTCAGCGAGGACATCCCCGGGGAGCCCACGCGGCCCGTCTGGATGATCGTCGGCAACGAGCTCAAGTCGCTCGGCCGCGGCTCGCGCCTCCTCTTCGTCCCGGCCAATCCCCAGAGCTACCTGTCCGTCAACGGGCGGGGCTACCGGGGCCTGCTGGAGATGAAGGCGGGCGCGAAAGGCACCGCCCTCGTCAACCTCGTCAACATCGAGGACTACCTCAAGAGCGTCGTCCCGGGCGAGCTTTCGCCGGGCCAGTTCAACGCCCTCGAGGCGCACAAGGCCCAGGCCGTGGCGGCCAGGACCTACGCCCTCAGGAACAGGGGCCAGTTCAAGGCGCTCGGCTTCGATCTGGTCAGCACGCCCCGGTCCCAGCTCTACATGGGCATGGCGTCCGAACATCCCCTGAGCACGCGGGCCGTGGAGGAGACCAGGGGCGAGGTCATGCGCTACCGGGGTGAGCTGATCAACGCCATGTACACGAGCACGTGCGGCGGCCGGACCGAGGACGTCGAGAAGGTCTTCGCCGGCCGGCCCGTCCCGTACCTCAAGGGCGTCGAGTGCACCACCGAGAAGCAGCGGGAATGGCGTCTCGAGGCCAGGAACCCGGTCGCGCCCATCTTCGTCGACGGGCACAACGCCAGCCTCGACGTCGCCGTCCTCCTCGGCCTGGGCCTCGTGCCGATGGGGGCCGAGCCCCTCGATTTCCGGAAGGACGCCTCCTTCGACGAGGCGGTCGAATGGATCAGGGACACGCGCCGGCTCCTCGGCGTCAAGGGCCAGGCGTTCAATCCCGACGCTTCGGCCCTCGATTTCGTCGGCCTGGCCCGCCTCCTCATCGAGGGCTTCGGCTGGAAGGAAAGGACGGACGAGCTTCTCCTCCCCGGCGAAGTGGATTTCCTCCTCAGGGACGCGCCCCAGGTCCAGGGCCGGGACCGCCGGCCCGTGGCCTATTGCTACCAGGCGGGGCTCTTCCCGGCGTCCGTCAGGACCGGCGACCCCCGGCGGCCGGTCAGCCGGGCCGAGCTGGCCATGGCCCTGGCCCGCGTCGTCAGGGACCACGGCGATTTCTTCAAGACCGGGACGTTCCGCGCGGCGGGCAAGGGGACGATCGACGTCGGCCTGGATTTCGACCTCAAGACGCTCGCCCTGTCCAACCACGTCCGGCTGCTCCGGACGGTCGAGGGGGAGACGACCTTCGCCACGAAGATGATCCTCCTCGGCGGGGAGAGCGTCCGCTGGCTCGAGCGGGACGGCCAGGTCGCCTATCTCGAGGTGCTGTATCCCCCGAACGGGAACGCCCTCGACCGGTTCTCGCGGCTCAATCGCTGGCAGGTCCGGAAGACGCGGGAGGAACTCGGAGCCCGGATCGGCCAGTCCTATCCCTCGATCGGCGGCCTCCTGGACGTCGAGGTCAAGTCCCGGGGGGCCTCGGGCCGGGCGACCGAGGTCCTGCTGAAAGGGACGAACGGAACCGCCCCCGTCCACGGCCTCCAGATCCGCGCCGCGCTGGGTCTGCGGGACACGCTCTTCGTCGTCGACCGCTCCTACGACGGGGAGGGGCGCGTGACCCAGTTCACCTTCTCCGGCCGGGGCTGGGGCCACGGCGTCGGGCTCTGCCAGGTCGGCGCCTACGGCATGGCCCTGACCGGGGCCGGATACCAGGACATCCTGAGGAAGTATTACACCGGGGTCAAGATCGTCAAGGACAAGTGAGCCCGCCATGAGAACCACCAAAGCCCTCAACGCCGGGAAGACCGAAGCCCGGGAGTACCAGACCGGCGCCTCCGGCATCTTTTTCACCGTGAAGGACGTCCTCTACGAGGGGCGGTCGAAGTTCCAGAGGATCGAGATCGTCCGCAACAGGGACTACGGACGGGTCCTGCTGCTCGACGGCCTCGTCCAGACGACCGAGCGCGACGAGTTCTACTACCACGAGATGCTCGTCCACCCGGCGCTGTGCTCCCACCCGCGCCCGGCCAAGGTCCTGATCATCGGCGGCGGCGACGGCGGGGCGCTCCGCGAGGTCCTCAAGCACCCGGTCAGGAAGGCCTGGCTCGTCGAGATCGACGGCCGGGTCGTCGAGGCCTGCCGCCAGCACTTCCCCTGGCTGAGGTCGGCCTTCCGCGACCCCCGGGCCGAGCTGGTCGTCGAGGACGGCAACGTCTTCGTCGACAAGGTCCGGGAGACGTTCGACGTCATCCTGGTCGACTCCTCGGACCCCGTCGGGCCGTCGACCGTCCTCCACCAGGAGGCCTTCTACCGGAAGCTCAAGGCCAAGCTCAATCCCGGCGGCATCATCGCCGCCCAGGCCGGCTCCCTGATGCTGCACCTGGATTCCCACGCCCGGAAAAGCGTCTTCCTGAAGAGGATCTTCCGCCACTCGCCGCTCTATCTCGGCCCGGTGCCCACGTACCCGGTCGGCACGTGGTGCTACAACTTCCTCTCGGACAAGGTCGACCCGGGCAAGGTCAAGACGCTCTACGTCCCGGACGGGCTGAAGTACTTCAACCCCGACGTCTACCGGGCGTCGTTCGCCCTGCCGAACTTCCTGGCGGAAAGACTGAAGAAGGGGAAGTAGTCGACGGAGAGGACTTGGCCGATCAGCGCCTGATGAGAGTCCGGTTCCGCGACGCGCCTAAACACGATGCTGCCAGGTGACGGTCCTGTGCCCATGGCAACAGCCTGGCTTGGTCTATAACGCACTCGGCCTTTATCATCTCTTAACAATCCCCTGCTTGAATGACGGCAGGAGCATTCAGGCATGACCCGACACGCGGCCACCATCGTTCTGTTTTTTGCCCTGGCCGTTGCGGCCGGGTGCTTCTACGGCATCGTACGTCGCTACAGGACCATCCTAGGATTCCCCTGGCTCATGTCCGTCATCTTCGCGGCTGCGGCGATCCTGGCCATACTGGCCATCCATTCCCTGTTGAGGCCTTAGGGATTCACCTAGCGATGAGTCCCGAGCCGGATGGCGCTCACTGTTCGAGGGGCGAGGCCCCTTCCCGGAACTCCCCGGTCCGGATGAGGCGCTCGATCTTATAGGCGCCGAGCTTGCGGGCCTTGAGGAACCCGTCCCAGGCCGCCTCGGCCAGGCGCCCGTTGTCCCGAAGGTCGAAAAGCCATTCCCCGCACGCCTCCGGGGGCCCCGCGGGGCTGACCCCGGCGTGGATCTCCCTGAGCCAGCGCTTGTTGAGCTCTTCATGGGCGCCGATCGGGTCGGCCATCAGGATGGGCAACCCCAAGCCGCAGTAGAACGCCAGCTCGCTCGGTTTCGTCCAGAGGACGTCGGTCCGGCGAAGATGGGCGTTGAAGCGCTCGAGGTAGGCGGTGACATCCGGATCATGGACGATCTTCAGGCCGCGGTCCAGCTCTCCGCGCAGACCCGTTTGGCCGACATATCCGTGGACGCATTCGAAGACTTTCTTCTGGATCCCGCACGAGAGGATCAGCCGGACCTCGTTGTTCCGGATGCGGTCCCCGAGGCTGGCCAGGATCTTCCCGACCATCTCGGTCTGGGCGCCGGCGCCGCCGATGGCGAACATCACGGTGAAGTGCCTCTCCCGCTCCGCAGGCACGGAGCCCCGTCCGAGCCAGCCCAGCACGGACCTCTCGTGATAGGAGAAGAACTTGCCCGTCGGATCGAGACGGAGGAGGCGCTCGAAAAGGTCGGACTTGAGGACCTCGAGCCCCGTCTCCGAGCCGATGTTCTCCTTGGGCAGGGGGAAGCCGGTCATCAGGATGGCCTCGTCGGGGACGCCGTAAGCCAGGAGCCGGCGGCGCACCTGGGTGCAAGGCGCCAGATAACGGATCCGGCTCGCCTTGGGATCCTCGGGGACCCAGACCCGGTTGAAATCCGCGTCACAGATGAGCAGGTATTGGGCTTGCCGCGGACCGCCGGATCCCCGCTCGAGCTCGTCCATGGCGATGGCCGTCGCATAGAACGTGTGGATGACCGGATAGGGCGCCGCGGACAATTTGTCGCGGAGGCTGCGGCAGAGCCTTCTCTTCCGGACCAGGCGTTTGAGGAACCTGACGACGAACGTCGGCCTGGACTGGTCCGTTCTCGGATAGTAGGGGCGAATGCGCTGGACCGCCAGCAACAGGGCGACCAGGGCCTGGCCGATGACCGGGATGGCGCCGGCCTTCGACGACGCGTAGTAGACGCGGCGCAGGCGCCGCCAGATTCCGTACTCGGGGTCGGGCGTCGACCGCCTGGAGCCGTAGATGACGATCCCCTCGTGGGTGAGGTCGCGCAGGGGGTGGGCCGCCCGCAGATGGCCCAGGCCCATCAGGACGGTGACGACCCAGGCCTTGTCATGCGCCCTCATAGACCAGATTATCCACGTTGGCCGGGATCCGTATCAAGGTGTTTTTCCCGATGGCGATCCGGCCGCCGCGCCAGTCGACCTCGCGGCTGAAGAACGGGGTCAGGTAGACGGCCAGCAAAACGAGGTCCTTGACCAGGACCGCGGCCGGGAACAGGAGATGGTTCCGGAGGCGGCGGGCGTCCTCGGGGTTGACGGACAGGAAGTTGGCGTATTCGAAGGCGGTCTTGACGGCGGCCGTGATGGCCAGGACGGCCGTTCCACGTCGGCCCAGGGCCGCCCATCCCGCCAGGGCGATGACGATGGGATTGAGGAGGATCTCCGCGACATAGACGGGCCTCCGGAGGTGGTAACGGAGCTTGGCCCAGCGCGACAGCCGCTTGAAGAAGCTCTTGAGGGTCGCCGTCTGGCTGACATTGGTCACCCAGGTGCAGTTGGTCGACACGCGGAAGCCGCTCTTCCTGAAGGCCTCGCCGATCAGGAAATCCTCGGCCAAATAGTCTTTGAAGTATCCGAAGCCCCCGAAAGTCTCCAGGGCGGCCCGCTCGACGAGAACGGACTTGCCGACGATGATCGGCTGGCGGCCGAGGAACCAGGAGGCGAGGACGCTGCCCGAGGTGAAGAAGCTGAGGCTCATGTTCTCCATCAGGCTGCCGAAAGAGCGGCTCATGGAGCCCCGGATCGGGGAGAACACGACTTTGGCGTCGCGAGCCAGGTACTCGGAGACCAGCCGGCGGAGAGAGTCGGGAGCGACGCGGACGTTGGAGTCCGTGGCCCAGAAGAGCGCGCCGCGGCTCTTCGATTCGAGGCGGGCCAGCTTGTGGACCTTAGGGTTCTCGAAGGGCGGATGCCCGGTGGCGACGATGGCCGTCCGGATCCGCGGATAGCGGGCCTTGAGGTCGCTGAGGATGGCGATGCACGGGTCCTTGAGGTCGTCGACGGCGAAAAGGACCTCGTAGGACGGATAGTCGAGCCGATAGAACGACTCGAGGTTGGCGGCCATGTCGTCGTCGATGTTCTTGACCGGCTTGAGGAGGCTGACGAACGGGAATTCACGGCCGTGCGCCTCGGACGGCTTCCGGCCCCGGCGGAAGGCCACCGTGAAGGCCGTGAACAGGAACAAAGCCGCGCCCGACATGGCCAGGATGACGAGGATCAGTGTTTTCATCGCTTCCGTTATAGGGGAAACGAATGAATTTCCGATAAAGAGAAGGTTAATTATTGATTCAGGCCGCGCTTGACCGAAAATTGACCGTCTCTTCATCGGCGCTTAACGGTGGGCTGGCATCATGGCCCCTAAGACCATGAACTCATCTCTATCGAACGACAGGAAGAGACCGGGGATCCTCGATCCCCAAGAGGCCCGGACTTTGCTCGCTGAGGGCTGGCAGGCGGCCGATCTCCATGTCCACACGCTCCACTCCTACGACGTCATCCCCACGCGGCAGGTCGACCCCCTCTCAATGTATCTCAAAGCCCGGCGGGCGGGCATGACCTACGTCGCCTTCACCGACCACGACACGATGGCCGCCTACGACCAGATCGGCTGGACACGGGAAGGCCTCGTCCCGGCCGTCGAAGTCAAGATCCTCGATCCCAGGAACGTGGGCCACACGATCCACGTCAACGTCTATGCGCTCGACCGCCGGCAGTTCACGGAGATCCAGGAGATCTCGGGCCGGGCCCGGGACATCGTCACGCTGACCGAATATCTCCGGGCCGAGGGCCTGCCCTTCACCTTCAACCACCCGTTCTGGCACGAGCCGGACGAGGAGCCCAACCTCGAGGCGATCATCGACGTCGCACGCCTGTTCCCGGTCCTCGAATACAACATGGGGCGGATCGGCCGGATCAACGCCCAGGCGCTCCGGCTGGCCGACTCCCTGTCGAAGGGCGTCTCGGCCGCGACCGACAGCCATGTCGGGGATATCGGAAGTGCCTTCACCCTGGCCCGCGGCGGCTCGTTCCGCGAGTTCTTCGAGCAGATCGCCGCCCGGGAATCCCATCTGTGCCCCGCCGACCTGACTTTCCCCCGCATCAGGGAAGAGGCTTTCCTCAGGATCCGGCAGCTGTTCGACAAGACCAGCTGGCTCCAGGCCAAGGACTCGCTGACGATGGACACGGGCAACGCGGTCCTCGACGGCATCATCAGGCGCGTGGCCCAAGGGGAAGGGACAGGGGTCTCCCGGCCCCCGCGCTGGCTTCTCAAGAAGGCCGTCGAGGCCCTGGCCGGCTCGGGCATCCCCGCGGCGCTCTATCTTCGGTATCAGAGAGGACTGGCCGACCGCGTCGGCCGGCTGCTGGAAAGCGCGGGGACCGCCGCCTGAGCCTTTGGTGGCCTGCCCCCGATGTGGCTGGAGGATGAATGTCGTGGCCTTCCTGACCGCGCACGCGGTCATCGGCCCTATCATCCGTCACTTCGTGATGGGGCGGGGAGATTTCGAGACTTAGGCCGGCG
>CAZFBC010000040.1:13376-14870 GCA_964517245.1 uncultured Eubacteriales bacterium
GCCGCCATGAGGTCGAGCGTGCACTTGAGGCAGTCGGGCATGTACATCATGGGCAGCCGGGTGTCCTCGCGGAGGAAGCAGGTGTAGCGGCCGTGCCGGACCGCGTCGTGGAAGATGGCCACGGCGTAGTCGGTCGTCCCGCCGCCGGGCGGGGTCAGATGGCTGATGATGCCGGGGTAGCGGCAGCCGCGGACGTCGAGGCCGTACTTTCCGACGTAGTAATCGCACAGGAGCTCGCCGGCGACCTTGGTGACGCCGTAGATCGTCGTCGGGCCGAGGACGGTGTCCTGGGGGGTCATCTCGCGGGGCGTGGTCGGCCCGAAGACGGCGATGGAGCTCGGGGAGAAGACCCGGACGAGGCCGCGGGCGCGGGCGATCTCGAGGACGTTGTAAAGCCCGCCCATGTTGACCTGCCAGGCCCTCTGGGGGTTCTTCTCGCCCGTCGCCGAGAGCAGGGCGGCCAGGTGGTAGACGGTGTCGGCGTTGAAGCGGGCGACGAGGCCGTCGAGGGCGGCCCGGTCGGTCACGTCGACGAGCTCGAACGGGCCGGATCCCGCCAGGTCGGCCGGCGGACGGACGACGTCGGTGACGAGGACGTTGTCGCGGCCGTGCCTCTCGCGCAGGGCATGGGCCAGCTCGGACCCGATCTGCCCGGCCGCCCCCGTCATCAGGATCCGCTGGGTCTCTCTCGCCATGGCCGTCCTCTCAGTCCGGGGATCGAAAGAAAACGAGTCGTTATTTATAGCACAGCGGAGGCGGTTTTAAAAGGGGACGCGGCCCTGCGACCGGGATCGGGTTTGACCGCTTCGCGGACTTCGGTTAAAGTATCAAGGCTCGCCATGAGTCGCGATACCGATCACCGTCACCGCCCATCCGAGGAGGCTTTCCCATGTCCATCACCCTGACCGGCACCGGCCTGACCGTCGAGAAGGTCGTCGATGTGGCGCGCCGCGGCGCCCCCGTCGCCCTCGACCCGGAGGCCAGGAAGCGCATCGTCAAGTGCCGCGCCCTGCTCGAGGACAAGATCCAGAAGAAAGAGATCATGTACGGGGTCAACACCGGCATCGGCGAGCTGGCCAACGTCGTCCTGGACCAGGACCAGGTCGAGCAGTACCAGCGCTACCTCGTCTACAGCCACGCCGCCGGCTACGGCAAGCCCATGCCGGAGGAGATCGTCCGGGCGGCCATCCTCAGCCGCATCAGCTGCCACTGCCACGGCCACTCGGGGCTCCGGCCGGTCGTCACGGAGACCCTCATCGAGCTCCTCAACAAGGGAGTCACGCCGGTCATGTGCGAGAAGGGCTCGGTCGGGGCCTGCGGCGACCTGTCGCCGATGGCCCAGATGGCCCTCGTGCCCATGGGCGAGGGCGAGGCCTTCTACAAGGGCGAGCGCCTGCCCGGGGCCGAGGCCCTGAAGCGGGCCGGCATCGAGCCCCTCGTCCTCCACGCCCGCGACGGCCTGGCCATGATCAACGGCTCGAACGTCATCGCCGG
>CAZFBC010000041.1:0-9300 GCA_964517245.1 uncultured Eubacteriales bacterium
AAAACAGCGGAATCCGGCTGAACAATCCCCCCGCGATCTTTTGCGCGTTATTGGCCCTAAAAATCGAGATTTCCAGGCTCCCTCAAACTGTTGGACGGCTCTAGCGCAAGCGTAACATCCTCATTTCATTAATTTTGCTGAGGTCCGACCCCAAGCTATCTTTTAAAAACGGAAGTTGCGGCGCACGCGCGTGCCGGCCATGCCGCCGGGGTCCCCGGCCGCCTCTCCCTCGTCGACGCTGAAGAAGGCCATGTGGACGACCTTGTCGTTGAAGGCCAGCGCCGAGCCCACGATCCCGGGCCCGGCGTAGCGGTACGCCCAGCCGAGGCCGACCGACTCGTACTTCTTCTCCTCGGCCGCCCCGGCGCGCTTCAGGAACTCCCTGGCCCCGATCTCGGTCGGCTTGGCCAGGGCCTTCCCCGCGTCGACCGCCGGGCCCCTCCCCTTCCTGCGCCGCTCGGCGAGCTGCATCGCATCCATGGCGTAGCTCTTGACGAGCTTGGGAAAGAGCGTCCCGAACGCCGCTTCGCTCGACACGAAATCCATCCCGGCCGGCCGCCCGTCGATGAAGGCGAGGATCCCCTTCTGGCCGGGGACCGGCTCGAAGCTCTTGAGGTAGCCGTCGAGGTCGGCCCCCTTGGCCTCGAAAACGTCCCGCATCGCCCCCGTTCGCGAGGGCACCTCGAGATCGCAGGCCAGCTTGGCGACGTGGTCCCAGACCTCCCTCTGATCCGACCGGAAGCTCCCGTCCGCCACGAGGCTCATGCTGACCTTCTCGACGTTGCCCCGCCGCATCTCCCTGGGCATCATGTTTCCGGATTCCTGGAACATCCGGCTCTGGTAGCTCCAGCGGCCGTGCTCGACGCAGCTCACCGGGACCTTCGTCCGCGACTTCGGGGCGACCAGGATCGTCGTGTTGAGGATACGGTTCTGCTTGGCGCCCCGCAGCTCCTCTCCGTCGATGAGGAGGACCGCCGCGTCGCCCTTGTTCTCGACCATGAGCTCCGGCACGGAGCCGCCCTCGCTGACCTCGGTGACGGCGAAGACGCCCGCCGCGATCGCGTCCTTGAGCGTGATGTAGTCCGGGCCGCCGTTCTTCGGTCTCAGGAGCCCAAAGACGGTCATGTTTTCGAAGCTGCGCGCGGCGCCCAGCTCCATCTCCAGAAGATAGCTTTCGACAGACTTGTCCATTCGTTTTGTCCTTTCTTTTTTTACCGATTTTTTAAACGCCCCGGCCATCAGCGGGCGGCGCCCGGCCAGGTCAGCCGCTTCAGGCCCGTCGTGTGGCGAGCCGTGGCGCGCCGCGACCGTGTCCGGGCCGCCCGCCGCGCCGCCCCGCTAGGGGGATCCGTCGTCGAAGGTTCCCATCATCGACCTCCCTTTATGTCCTATATTCTTATGATCGATAAACCGTTTCAGCCTTCGCCTCGGGCCCCGGGCCGCCGGGCCGGACCGAGCCGCGCTAGAAGATCTCCCCGATCTCCCTCTCGAGCTCCCCGGCCGGGACGCCGCCCATCGCCGCCGCCCGCTCGACGTCCATGATCTCCGCGGCCACGGCGTAATGGAGGAGGCGGCGGAAGCGCGTCGCCCGTTCCTTCCCCGCGTAGGCCACGGGCTCCTCGACGACCCAGCCTTTCGCCTTGATCGTCTCGCGGAACGACCGGAGCTGTCTGTCGCTGATGAGCTCCAGCGCGCGGGCCCGGTACATGATGGCCTGGAGCGAGATGCCGTAGGTCTCCTTGATCTCGGCCAGCTCGCCCAGCGTCACCTTGCGCCGGGACGTCGAGAACGTCTTCTCGAGCGCGGACCGCGGCAGGAGGAACGCCGCCCCGAAGGTGTGGCACTCGCTCTCGGGGCTCTCCGCGGAGCGGCCGCCGCGACCCTCCTCCTCCGCGCCCGGGAAATCGCACATCACGTGCCCGAGCTCGTGGGCGGCCGTGAAGCGCACCCTGTCGGCCGGGAACTCCATGCTCACGGCGACGAATGGGACGTCCCCGAACCGCCCCGAGAGCCCCTCGAACCCCTCGAGGCCCCGCGCCTCGTAGACCTTGATGCCCCTGTCCTCGAGAAGGCCCAGCAGGTTGACGACGGGCCCCGTGCCGAGCTCCCAGCGCGCGCGGACGCGGGCGGCCGCGCTTTCGACATCGCCGGCGGTCCGCACGGGCACGCCGGCGACCGGGTTCTCGAACGGCGCCTTCGCGCCCAGGACCGATTCGAGCGCCAGATAGCGCTCGAGGTGGTCGGCGATGCGGTACTTGAGTGCCGCCGCGGTCTTGGCGGTGAGCCGCTCGCCGGCCCTGAATTGGATCCGCGCGGGGGCGGCGCCCGATTCCCAGGCCCGGAGGAATCCGGCCCGCCGGGCGGCGAGCGAGGCCATGTCCGGGCTCGCGAGCGAGATGCGCCTCCCCGGCCGGGCAAGGTCGTCACGGTCGGCGAAGGCCGCGTCCCGACAGAGCGAGACCAAGAAATGCTGCTCCGGGGCCTTCGCCTTATCGATCGCCTCCGGGGCCTCCCGGTCGATCAAGGGCTTCAAGAGGCCCCGCCGGCGGAAGGCCATCCGCACGCTCCCGGGGACCGCCTCGTTGAGCTCGGCCGCGTCCAGCAGGGCCATCTGCCGCGTCGGCGGGAGGTCTTCCGCCTTCAACGGCGAAGCGCCCCACGTGGCGTCCCTGAGGACCTCGACCAACCGCTCGAAGACCTCGGGCGACGGGAGCATCAGCCCTTGTTCGTATTTCCCGATGGCTTGCTTTGTGACCATCCCCCCCAGCTTGCGGGCCAAGTCCTCCATGCTCAGGCCGGCCATCTTGCGTGCCGACTTGAGCCGCATCCCGAACTCCGTTTCGGGAATCTTGGCGCCCTGTTTAGTCGTCATTGGTGCCCTTGGGTTGACATAATAAAACAAAAATATTCATTTGTCAACCCCCTTTGGGTCGGACCTCAGCATTTACTTTATTATCTGTATATTACATTCCATTTCCGATATTACCAAACTGTTCACCGCGATAATTTTGCTATTTTTGACCCTAAAAATGAAACTTGACCATTTCAGTCTATTTTCCATTTTCGACCCCAAAAACATCGATATTCAGGACTCTCAAACTTGAAAAAACTCAGGAAAAAATCGTTAGTCATACATTTCGTTTGAGTTGCTGAGGTCCGACCCCAAGTGGTATTATCTGAAATCCCGAGAAAGGAGAGCAGCCATGAAACGCAGCCGCATCACCTTCGTCGTCCTCGCCGTCGCTTTCACCGCCTCACTCGCCGTCACGTCCCCCCCCGTCACACCTGCCCCCACCCCACCCGTCCATCAGTCCGGCCAGCTCCCCGCCCCCGCTCTCGCTGACGCCGACGCCCCGCGCTGGCTGCGCTATCCGGCCATCTCGCCCGACGGCCGGACGATCGTCTTCGCCTACCGCGGCGACCTCTACCGCGTCCCCTCCGCCGGCGGCGCTGCCGTCCCGCTCACCGCGCACGAGGCCCACGACTTCATGCCCGTCTGGAGCCGCGACGGCCGCACCCTCGCCTTCGCCAGCGACCGCTTCGGCAACTTCGACGTCTTCGTCATACCCGCCGCCGGCGGCCCCGCCCGCCGCCTGACCTTCCACTCGGCCGCCGAGCTCCCCTATTCGTTCACCCCCGACAGCCGCGCCGTCCTCTTCGGCGCCGCCCGTCACGACACGGCCGCCAACCGCCTCTTCCCCACCGGCTCCCAACCCGAGCTCTACAGCGTCCCCGTCGACGGCGGCCGCGTCACCCAGGTCCTGGCCACCCCCGCCGAGGACGCCCGCTTCAGCCGCGACGGCCGCTTCCTCATCTACCACGACAAGAAGGGCGGCGAGAACGAGTGGCGCAAGCACCACAAGTCCGCCATCACCCGCGACATCCGCGTCTACGACACCCAGACCGCCGCGCACCACATCATCACCGAGTTCCCCGGCGAGGACCGCTCCCCGGTCTTCACCCTCGACGAGCAAGGCTTCTACTACCTCAGCGAGGAGAGCGGCTCGTTCAACGTCCACCGCCTCACGACCGGCGGCGGCGCCTCGACCCAGATCACCTTCTTCAAGACCCACCCCGTCCGCTTCCTCTCCCTCGCCGACGACGGCACGCTCTGCTTCGGCTACGACGGCGCGATCTACACGATGCGCGACACCGCCGGCGCCTCCCCCCGCCCCGTCCCCGTCACCCTCGCGGCCGACCTCCGCGCCAACAACGAGGTCGTCGTCCCCGTCTCCGGCGGCGCCCGCGAGTTCGCCGTCGCGCCCTCCGGCAAGGAGATCGCGGTCGTCGCCCGCGGCGGCATCTTCGCCGCGAGCGTCGAAGGCGGCGTCACCAAGCGCGTCACGTCCTCCCCCGGCCAGGAGTCCGGCGTCTCCTTCTCGCCCGACGGGGCCGCCATCCTCTACGCCTCGGAGCGCGACGGCCGCTGGGGCGTCTACGAGACCCGCCGCGCCCGCCCCGCCGACGAGCCCTACTTCTACGCCTCGACCGTCCTCAGGGAAACGCCTCTGGTCGTCAACGAACACCAGAACGCCTCGCCCGCCTATTCCCCCGATGGCAAGGAGCTCGCCTTCATCGAGGACCACACCAACCTCAAAGTCCTCAACCTGGCCACCCGGCAGACCCGCACCCTCCTGACCGACAAGGAGCTCTTCGGGATGGGCAGCGGCCAGTACTTCCAATGGAGCCCGGACGGCCGCTGGATCCTCTTCGACTACTCCGTGCCCGGCTTCGCCCCCGGCGAGATCGGCCTCGTCAAGGCCGACGGCACCGGCCAGGCCGTCAACCTGACCGAGAGCGGCTTCGAGGACCGCCGCGCCAAGTGGGTCCTCGGCGGCCAGGCCATGATCTGGGCGAGCAACCGCGACGGCCTCAAGTCCGCGGCCCAGAGCGGCCAGTCGCAGAGCGACGTCTACGCCCTCTTCTTCACCCGCGACGCCTGGGACCGCTTCCGCCTGACCAAGGAGGAGGCCGCCCTCCTCAAGGAGATCGAGGACAAGAAGGCCAAGCCCGACGCCGCCAAGGAGAAGGACAAGGCCGCCGAAAAGGACAAGAAGGACGAGCCCGCCAAGGAGCTGGTCATCGACTGGGGCGGTCTCCCCCTGCGTAAGGCCCGCCTGACCATCCACTCCTCCTCGCTCGGCGACGCCCTGGTCAACAAGGACGGCGACACGCTCTACTACCTGGCCCGCTTCGAGAAGGGCCTGAACCTCTGGACGACCGACCTCAAGTCCCGCGAGACCAAGGTCCTGGCCGCCCTCAACGCCAACGGCGGCCGCCTGGCCTGGGACAAGGACCAGAAGTCGATCTTCCTCCTCGCCGACGGCGCGCTCTCCAAGATCGACCCCTCGAGCGGCAAGCGCGAATCGATCGCCGTCAAGGGCGAGATGACCGTGGACGAGGCCGCCGAGCGCGCCGCCCAGTTCGAGCACGTCTGGCGCCGCACCCTCGAGACCTTCTACACCGCCGGCCACCACGGCGCCGACTGGGCGGCCCTGAAGCCCGTCTACCAGAAGCACCTCCCCGGCGTCGGCGACGGCTACGACTTCGCCGAGCTCCTCAGCGAGCTCCTCGGCGAGCTCAACGTCAGCCACAGCGGGGCGCGCTACGGCCGCTCCGTCGAGAACGCCGACGAGACCGCCTCGCTCGGCGCCTTCTACGACCCGGCCCACGCCGGGCCCGGCGTCAGTATCGTCGAGGTCGTCGCCGGCGGCCCGCTCGACAAGGCCGGGCTCGACATCGCCCCCGGCACGGTCGTCGAGTCGGTCGACGGCGAGGCCGTCGCCGCCGACCGCGACCTCGAGCGCTACCTCAACCGCAAGGCCGGGAAGAACGTCCTGCTGGGCCTCTCGGTCCCGGCGACGGCCGTGGCCCCCGCGGCCAAGGGCGCGAGATCCGCGAAGGCCGCCGCCCCCGCGAAGCGCGAGATCACCGTCAAGCCCGTCTCCCCCCGCGAGGAGTCGGCCCTTCTCTACCGCCGCTGGGTGCTCCGCAACCAGGCCGAGGTCGACAAGCTGAGCGGCGGCCGCCTCGGCTACATCCACATCCCAGGCATGAGCGACAGCGCCTTCCGCTCGGCCTACGAGGAGGCCCTGGGCAAGTTCGCCGCCAGGGAGGGTCTGGTCGTCGACACCCGGTTCAACGGGGGCGGCGACCTCGTCGCCGACCTCGACATGTTCCTGAGCGGCAAGAAATTCTTCGACTATACGACCGACACCCGCAGCAACGGCTACGAGCCCAACTTCCGCTGGACCAAGCCCAGCATCTCGATCGTCGGCGAGGCCCAGTACAGCGACGGCCACTGCTACGCCTTCGCCTATCAGTTCCTCAAGCTGGGCAAGCTCGTCGGGATGCCCGTGCCCGGCACCTGCACCTTCGCCGGCTGGGAGGTTCTCGGCGAGTCCGGCGTGCGCTGGGGCGCGCCGGCCGTCGGCGTCAAGGCCGTCGGCGTCGGCTACCTCGAGAACCTGCAGACCGAGCCCGACATCCGGGTCGCGAACGCCTACGAGGACGTGATCAGGGGCCGCGACGCGCAGCTCGAGGCCGCCGTCGCCGAGCTGTTGAAGGAGATCAAGTAGGGGTCGGACCTCAGCAACTCTTTATTTTTGTGGAGGATATGAAAATTTTCGCTGCGCTCTTCAGGCAAGGCCGATCCGAAAAACGCTGTTTTTAGCCCCAAAAATGCAAAAACCGGTCTCCCCCGACCTCTTCCTGGACGTGGCCATCCGCGCGGAGTGGCGGGCCTGGCTTCGCCGCAACTACAGGACGGCCAAGGTCGTCTGGCTCGTCTTCCACAAAAAGCACACCGGCCGGCCCCGCGTCGCCTACAACGACGCCGTCGAAGAGGCCCTGGCTTTCGGCTGGATCGACAGCACGATCCACAAGCTCGACGACGACCGCTACGCCCAGCGGTTCACCCCTCGCCGCCCGGGCAGTCCCTATTCCGAGCCGAACCTGGTCAGGCTTCGGGCCATGGCCAGGCGCGGCAAGATCCCCCGGGACGTCCTGGCCAGGGTCCGCCCCCTGCTCGCCGTGAAGCCTTTCCGCGTCCCGCCCGACATCCTGGCCGCCCTCAAGGCGGACCCGGTGACCTGGGCGAATTTCCGGGCTTTCTCCGACACGTACAAGCGGATCCGCATCGCCTACATCGACGACGCCCGCGCCCATCCCGAGATTTTCGCCAAGCGCCTCCGCCATTTCCTGGCCAAGACCCAGCGGAACCGGCTCATCGGATTCGGCGGCATCCAGAAGCATTACTGAGAAAACGGACAGGCCCGGGCCGTCATATCTAAAGAGTCTCGGCTGACCGCGCGCTCCCCGATTGCATCACGGGGCCCTTTCAAGAGAGAATGGCCGAAATGACGACGATCGAGATCAACCCCGGCTTCCGCCGCGCCCTCGACACCATGGAGGGCACGAAGCGCCACGTCTTCATCACCGGCAAGGCCGGCACGGGCAAGTCGACCCTGCTCGAGCTGTGGCGCTCGCAGACGCTCAAGCGCATCGCCGTCCTGGCCCCGACCGGCGTCGCCGCCCTCAATGTCCGCGGCCAGACCGTCCACTCGTTCTTCGGCTTCAAGCCCGACACGACGCCCGACGCCGTCCGCAAGCTCCCCAAGGGCCGCGGCGCCGCCGCCGACCGCGTCGCCCTCTACCGCAACCTCGACGCCATCGTCATCGACGAGGTGTCCATGGTCCGGGCCGACCTCATGGACTGCGTCGAGAAGTTCCTTCGCCTCAACGGCCCGCGCCCCAAGGAGTGGTTCGGCGGCCTGCAGATGATCTTCATCGGCGACCTCTACCAGCTGCCGCCCGTCGTCACCGGGCAGGAGCGCGGCCTCTTCGCGCTCGACCCGCCCTCGCTGCGCCGCGGCTTCGCGCTCTCGTCGCCGCCTCCCGCTCCCTCTTCCGCCTCATCCTCCGCCGCCCGCTACGAATCGCCCTACTTCTTCTCGGCCCGCATCTTCGCCGAGCCCGGCTTCGACATGGACTTCGTCGAGCTCGAAAAGGTCTACCGCCAGTCGGACGCCGACTTCATCGCCCTCCTCAACGCCATCCGCAACCGCTCGGTCGACGACGCCCAGATCGCCCACCTCAACAGCCGCCTCGACCCCGCCTTCGCCCCGCCCGACGGCGAGTTCTTCATCACGCTGACCAGCACCAACGACCTGGCCGCCGCCCGCAACCGCGAGAAGCTGGCCGCGCTCCCCGGCCGCCCCCGCCGCTACGAGGGCCTCGTCGAAGGCGAGTTCGAGCGCGCCTCGCTGCCGACCGACGCGGCGCTCGAGCTCAAGCCCGGGGCCCAGGTCATGCTCCTCACCAACGACCGCAGGGGCCGCTTCGTCAACGGCACGATCGGCCGCGTCTCCAGGATCCGCAAGTCCCCCGGCGCCGACGACGTCGTCACCGTCGACATCCCCGACGCCGCGGACCCGTCGCGCGTCTCCCAAGTCGACCTCTCGCCCAACACCTGGGAGCTCTACCGCTTCCGCTACGACCGCGACGCCGACCGCATCGAGTCCGAGCCCGTCGGCGCCTTCACTCAATACCCCCTGCGCCTGGCCTGGGCCGTGACCATCCACAAGAGCCAGGGCAAGACCTTCGACCGGGTCGTCGTCGACATCGGCCGCGGCGCCTTCGCCCACGGCCAGGTCTACGTCGCGCTCAGCCGCTGCACGTCGTTCGAGGGCCTCGTCCTGCGGACGCCCATCCGCCGCTCCCACATCTGGATGGACTGGCGCATCGTCCGCTTCCTGACCCGCTTCCAGTACCGGAAGGCCGAGGAGGCGCTCCCCGCCGCCGCCAAGCGCACCCTTCTCCTCGACGCCATCCGCGACGGCCGCGAGCTCGAGATCGTCTATCTCAAGCCCGACGACACCAAGTCGCGCCGCCGCATCGTGCCCGAGTCCGTCGAGACGATGGAGTACCGCGGCCGCTCGTTCGAAGGGGTCCGCGCTTTCTGCCACCGGCGCGGCGCGTGCCGGACCTTCCGCCTGGACCGGATCCTGGAGATGACCCCGCTCTGAATCAGAGCCCGACATTCTCCCCGGCGGCCTGAAATAGCCGATAGCGTTTGGACAGAAGATCCTGATCGGGCCGAAGCTCTAGATGCCTTGGAAGCTGGATCCTCGCCCCGTGAAGTCCTTGGATGGCGTGTCTTAACGTTGGCCCATCGCCTTCCTTCAGAATATCGGGCCTCACTTCGATGACGTAATCAGGTCTCAATCCGACGAAAAACTTGTCAAAGGCGGCGTGATGCAGGTTGCAGAGGGCCAAGCCATTCCGGACGACCGGTTCTCC
>CAZFBC010000041.1:9400-14752 GCA_964517245.1 uncultured Eubacteriales bacterium
GTCGTTATCGACAACGGGAGCTCGAGCAGTTGAGGCTTGAAAATGCCGGAGGGCCCGACGAGTGGAATCCGCCTGTCTTCAAAGTACAACCCTCGGGCTAAAATCTCCCTGGGCAAAATGTCCCCATGCCGCAAGACTTGTTCCGTCAGCCAATCAAAGGCCGCTGATCTAATGCGCGCGTCATGGGTGCGATCGAACATCGAGGGTTCCCGCCACCTCAACCATAAGACTGGCAGCTTTCCTCTGTCAAGGGGAAATACTGCTTCCCCCAGCCTCCCTCCTCTTCCCGGAAATTGGGGAATAGGTATCATGTCCCCGTTTTTATCCCCGGTTTTGAAAAGATCGACGGAATCTTGACAACTCCCCCCTGCCCGGGCTCATACTGGACCCAACAGCGGCCGGGGAGGTCGGACCATGACCAGGAAGATCGTCTCCTTCTTTCTGTTGGCGAGTTTCGGGTTATTCGAGAGCTCCTGCTTGCTGCCCACGAAAGGCACGCGCGATACGCCACCCGCCGTGACCACCCCGGACGAGCTCGGACCGAACGCGTCGAAGCTGAGGATCGACTCGGTCGTGCTCAAGACCGGCAAGACCGTCGTCTTCAAGACGGGCGCGGCCCGGCTCTCGGAAAGCGGCGACGCCGTCGTCGGCATGGCGGACCAGGAGCTCGATCTCGCCCCCGACGACATCAAGGCCTTCCTCAAAGACGAGGCAGGGAAGGTCATCGGCTTCGAGACCCGGGACGGCCTGACCTACAGGGTGCTGGCGATATCGTCCTCGGAGAACGGCATACACCACGTCAGCGCGTACGGGCCCATCACCGTCCCCCTGTCCGACATCCAGCAGCTCTGGGTCAGCGGGAAGTCGGCGTCGGGCCCCGGGATCAATAAGACCACTTTAGCCGTTGTGAGCGTCCTTTTCGTGGCCGCTGTCGTTCTCGCTTTGACGCACAAGCCCGCGCCTGAAAGTCCCGATCCGGATCCCTTCCCTTCCTGCCCGTTCGTCTATTCCTACGACGGAGAGGGCTACGTCCTCGACGCCGAGCTTTACGGCGCGGCCATATCCGAGGGCCTGAAAAGGACCGATTGGGTCGAGCTGTCCAACCTCGAATCGGTCGACGGCAGGTACCGTCTGCTGCTGGCCAACGAGCTCGACGAAACCCAGTACACCGACGAGCTGAAGCTGGTGGCCGTCGACCACGCTCCGGGCGTCCGCGTCGCCCCCGACCTCGAAGGCGTCGCCCACGCCTTCGCCGGGCCGCTGGCTCCCCTGAGCGCCTTCGACCGCTCGGGTCGGGACGTCCTGCCCTTCGTCGCCGCCAACGACCGCGTCTTCTGGCTCAGCCCTCTCGAGGGCCGGGACCCGGACGACGGGAGCGGCGAGTTCCGGGACGAGCTCGTCTTCGAGTTCCCCAAGCCGGCGGGGGCGCAACGGGTCAAGCTCCTGGCCAACGCCTGGACCACGCCGTGGGGCTCGGTCTCCTCCGGGAAGTTCCTGCGGCTCTTCGGCGACTCGCTTCCGGAACAGTATGCGGACGTCGACCGCCACGGGCCGTTGCGCTCCCGGTTCCTGAGCTGGCTGGCGGCGGAAGAGCTCTACAACCTCAAGGTCTGGGTGGAGACGCCCGGCGGCTGGGAGGCCCGGGCGATGATCATGGGCGGGGCGCCGGTCATCGCCAAGGACAAGGCCTACGTCCTCGATATCGGCGACGTCCCGGGCGAGGTCCTGCGCCTCAAGCTCCGCCCGCCCGTGAACTTCTGGATGGTCAATTCCCTGGCCGTCGATTACGGCGAGGCCGCTCCCGTCCGCGTGACCGAGCTCGCGGCCGAGCGGGCCGTCGACCAGTCCGGGCGCGACGTGAGGGGCCTGTTGGCGGCGACCGACGGCGCTTACCTCGTAAGCCCGAGCCGCGGCGACTGGACCGAGCTCGCGTTCGAGGCGCCGCCCCTCGGCGAGGGCCTCGAACGGACCGTGCTCGTCAAGGCCTCAGGGTACTATAAGGCGCATCTCGAAGCCCGGGGCGAGCCGCAACTCGAGCTCATCGAACGCGTGCTCGGGGAGCCCGGCTTCGCCGCCCGATACTCCCTCCGCGAGTACCTGAGATCGGGGGCGCCCTGCCCCATACCCTTTTTCCGCTAGGCCTTGCGCCGGTCGGTCAGAGAATTGAGGAACGGGTATCCTGTCCCCAAAAAATGGGGGACATGATACTCATTCCCCATTTTCCGGCGAGATTCAGGGTTCAAAAAGACAGGGGAAACAGGTCGGACGCCCCCCCTAATTGGGCTTGTCGCCGAGCGTGACCGTCCAGCGCTTCTCGACGCTGACGTAGGCCTTGACCGCCTCCCGGACCTCGGGAGCCCATCTCTCCTCGGCCAGCGCGTCCTCGAGGGCGAACGGGTCGAGCATCGCCACCTCGTCCCAGACGCCGAGCTTGCGCAGCTTCGCCTCCAGGTCGGCCCGCTCCCCCGTCCCCTTGTTGGGCGACACGATGCGCTCCTTGCCCGTCACGCGGAGCTTCGCGTCCGTCCCCGCGATGACCTGGACGCCCTCCTTCTCGGCGAAGGCGATGGCCGCCTTCCTGATCTCGTCGAGCTCGCCGTCCAGCGCCTTCTCCCCCGCCTCGAGCTCCTTCTTCTTGCGCCACCTCTCGGCGTAGGCGTCGACGATGGCCACGCCGGGCTCGTCCTTCCATTTGTCGGCGGGCAGGGCCTCGACCTTGACCAGGTGCTTCTTGGCCGGGCAGAGGTCCCAGTACGGGCACCAGCCGCAGAGCGCGCTCTCCTTCAGCGGGAAATCGCCCGCCGCCGCGGCCGCCTCGACCTCGTCGATCAGCGCCGCCGTCTCCGCCTTGAGCTCCGCCAGCGCCTCCGGCGTCCGGGTCGACCGCATCTCGACGTCGAACGCCACCTCGTGCCAGACGAGGCGCACGCCCTTCTCCCGCGCCTCGGGCCAGAGCGTCTGGACCCCGATCTGGTAGAGGGCGAGCTGGCGGTCCCCGTCGAGCTCCTTCTGGTCCGGCAGCTTCGAGCCCGTCTTGTAGTCGTGGATCTCGAAGACGCCGTCGGGGGCCAGCATCAGCCGGTCGATGATGCCCTTGCAGCGGTAGCGTCCCTCGTCGTCGAGCGGGAAGCGGATGTAGCGCTCGAGCCCCAGCACGCGGCCCTCCTCGAACGGGTGGTGCCGCTTATAATAATCCTCGATGAAGCGCCGGCCCATCAGCCGGTAGTCGTCGGGCGTGCGGCCCTCCTTGACGATCTTGACGTCGTCGTGCCACTGCTTGGCCCAATCCTTCTCGTAATAGTCCAGCAGCTCCTCGAGCGGCGCCGCCCGGAACGCCCGCTCCCCGTAGAGCCACTCCATCGCGTCGTGGAAGCGCTGGCCGAGGAAGGCCTCGATGCCCTCCTCCTTGCGGTCGATCCTGTCCACGTAGACGAACCTGTACTGGAGCGGGCAGGTCTCGAACTTGCTCAGCTGCGAGTGCGAATATTCGGCCATGTGTCCCTCCCTTCCCGACCGGGGACATGTGCCTCAGGTACGTGTCCCCTTTTCATGATTTTGGGAATGGGTATCATGTCCCCCATTTGACGCGCTTGAGGAGCGGGTCCCGGGCGAGCGCGGAGCGCGACACGACGACCCGCAGCGCCCCGAAGGCCCGGCTCACGGCGATGTTCATCCGGACCGGGTAGCGGCGGACCGCCGGGTCGACGTCCGCGACGACGACCACGGGCCGCTCGAGGCCCTTGTAGCGCAGGAACGTGTCGCAGACGATGCGGTCGCGCCGCTCCGGGTCCGTCGCCTGGGCCAGCGGGTATCCGCCGAGCGACCCCTGGCGCATGATATTGCCCGGGTACATCATGCCGCGGAGCGAAAGCACGGCGATGTCGCCGTCACCGAACCCGTCCTTCGTCTTGAGGGCCTTCAGCTCCCGGCCGACCGCCCGGTGGAGATCGATGTCCTTGTCGCCGCAGACGACGATCTTGATCGTGCGGTCGGCGACCTCCGCGGCGATGGCCTCGAAGCGCGCCTTTTCGTCACCGTCGCCGTCCGCCGCTCTCCTCCCGGCGTACGCGTCCGCGAGGGCCTGGATGCCCGGCGGGCACCGGTACGCCCGGCCCAGGTTGTACTTGAGGGCGCGCCTCTCGATGGCCGCCGGGACCTTCCCTTTATCCCAGAAGCCCTGGCCCTCGTCGGCGAAGATCCACATCCGCCGCTTCCGGCCCCGGCCCTTGGCGGCCGCGCGCATCGCGATCGCCCACTCGTTCTTCCCGAGGTCTTGGCCCTCGTCGACGATCACCGTGTCGAAAGCGCCGGCGCCGGCGCCGTCCTTCCAGATCCCGTCCGTCTCGGCCGCCAGCCGCGTCACTCTGTCCCAGAAGTCGGGCTCGCAGCGCTCGGCCTCGTCGAACCCGGTCCTCCGCAGCCGCTCCAGCGCGAACTTCCAGACCGGCGCGACCGTGACCGTGCCGCGCGCGACAGGCGCTCCGTCCCCTTTCGCTCCGTCCCCGCCGTCCCCGGCGAGATGCGCGGCCAGCTCGAGGCTCAGCGCCTCGGTGAAGGTCAGGACGAGGACGCGGCGCCCCCGGTCCGCCTCCCGGCGCGCCAGCTCGCGGACGAGCAGGGTCTTGCCCGTCCCCGCCCCGCCGCGGACCAGGACGAAGTCGTTCTCGAGGGCGCCTTCGACGGCCTTGAACTGCTCGGCGTCGAGCCGCACCCGCCCGGCCTCCCGGCCCTTGACGACGGCCGACAGGTTCATGGCCGCCGGCCAGCTCTCGTTCCAGAGCGAATGCAGGAGGTCGATCCAGCCCGGAGACGGCTCCCGCCGGCCCGGCGCCGGGACGGCCCGGTCGAAAAGCGCCGGCAGGACCTCGTCGAGGTACGGGAGCTCGCGCGCGCCGATGACGATCCCCTCGAGGTCGCCCTGGGTGGGCTGCCCCTCGAACTCGGTGTCGGGGAAGGCCACGGCGACGCCGACCGGCGGCGGCTGCAGCCCGCGGTCCCGGAACTTCGCGAGCAGGATCCTGACGAACCGGTGGGCCTGGTCGAGCGGCGGCTTGGGCATGGGGTGGGCGTTCTGCAGCCAGACGCCCCGCTTCTTGCGCACCAGGCCGCCCTTGACCTCGAGGACGAGGATGCCGCGCGCGGGATCGGCGATGACGAAATCGGCCTCGGAGAAGATGCCCTTCCGGGCGCGGACCTTGAGCGAATGCCAGGCGGACCAGCCGGCCGGCAGGGCGGCCGCCAGGGCCCCGTGGACCATGAGCTCGGACGGCGGCAGGACGACGGCGTCCGAGGCGTAGGTCTCGGGCGGCGGATGGATCATCGGCGCTCCCGTCTCTCCCTTGCCGGCATCGC
>CAZFBC010000042.1:0-14605 GCA_964517245.1 uncultured Eubacteriales bacterium
GGCGGTCCTGTCTCAATAATATACGCCTGTCCGCGGCGAAATGGTTGCTTGTCCGGCCACTCCCCTGAACGTAAAGGGGGAATGGGTATCCTGTCCCCCTATTTTGACGCGCTGTCCCCGGTTCGGCGGGCGAGGCGGTCGATCTCGTCGAGCCTGAGGCGGACGCTGACGATGTAGGGCTCCTCGCCTTCCGTCCAGTGACCGTAAGTCGTCACGACGAAGGTGCCGTCGGGCAGGACCTCGACCCCCGGGTAGGCGCAGTCGGCGCCCTCGGTATTGTCCATGAGCCGGACGCGGTATTGCCCCTCCCGCCCCTCGGCGATGTCGTCGAAGGTGCCGACCCAGGCCACCCAGTCGCCGCGCGTCGGGCTCTCGTGGGCCATGTCGCGGAAGGAGACGAGGAGCCGGCCGTCCGGGGCGTATCTCCCGGTGTGGCGGTCGCCCGTGAGCGCGCCCGGAAGCTCGCGCGGCGCGCTCCAAGTCACGCCTTCGTCCTCCGAGAAGATGACGTACGAATTGCGTCGGCGGCTGTTCTCGCGCAGGAGCGCGGCCAGCGTCCGGCCGTCGGGCGAGCGGACGATGCCCGGCTCGCACAGGTGGACGTCGCTCGAGGCGTAGAACGCCCGCGGGAAGGACCAGGTCAGCCCGCCGTCGTCCGAGAAGGTCGCGTAGAGGGTGAAGACCGGCGGCGCGACCGCACGCGGCTCCTCGGCGAAGAAGCGCCCGTCGTCGTGGAACAGGGCCATGTACCGGCCGCGGCCGAACGGGCGCAGCTCGGCCAGGGCCGACATCACCACGATCCCGCCCCAGTCGCCGGCCGGGGCGAGCGGGGTCCAGGTCGCGCCGTCGTCCTCGGACACGGCCAGGCGCGCCGGGTAGAGCCCGGACCAGACGATGAGCCGCTTCGTCCCGTCCGGCCCGACGACGCGGTGGACGGTCGGCGTCTCGAGCGAGGTCGCCCAGTTGTCCGGGACCGGCAGGCGCCCGCTCCAGGTCAGGCCGCCGTCCCGGCTCCGCTTCATGACGATGGGCCCCCGGCCGTGTCCTTGAGGATAGACGGCGATCAGGGTCCGGCCGTCCTCGAGGAGAACGGTCGTCGGATGGCCCAGATACCGGCCGGGCTCTCGGTCGACGACGACCTGCCGGGCCGTGTCCGCGGCCAGGTCGACGAACGGGATGCTGTAGCCGCGCGGGGCCGCCGGGGCAGGCTGCGGCGCCCTGTCGGCGCAGGCGGCGAGCGCCAGGACGGCGGCCAGGGCCAGGCCGCAAGATCGCTTTCGAACCGTCATGTTCGTGCGCACGGGCCCCCGCCTCGCGGAGGTCGCGCCGGATCGGCTCATCCGAGGACCTTCACCAGCCAGCGGTGAAGGGGCGCGGCCGGAGCGAAGCGCTCGAGGCAATAGTCGACGAGGCGGGCCGAGAAGAGCTCCTCCGGCACCTTCGTCTCGAAGCCGGCCCAGAGGCCCCTGTGCCTCAACAGGTCCGCGCTCGGGTGCCCGGCGTCGAAGCCGGCCGGCACGCGCTTGTAGTGCCCGCCCTCGACGGCGTATCCCGGCACCGCCCGGATGGCGGCGACGATCCGCCTCACCTCCGCACCCCGCCTCGGATCGGCGACGGCCTGCCTGTAGCGGCCGAGGAGCCGGTCGGGGATGATGTACATGCCGCCTCCCAGGTAGATGTTCGGAGGCTCGAGCTGGAAATAGAAGCCCGACGCTTCCATTTTCGGCCGGGCGCCGTCCCAGAAGTAGATGCCGAGGTGCGTCTTGTAGGGGGCCGGGTCCAGGCTGAAGCGGGTGTCGCGGTAGATGCGGAAGATGGACTTGTTGACCGCGGGCACGGCCGCGAGTCCCGGCGCGAGGGCCTTCAGCCTTTGGCCCATGGCCGTGACGAAGAGCTTGGCCGGCTCGATGACGTGCCGGTCGTAGGTCTCCCTGTTGCGCGCGAACCAGTCGCGGTCGTTGTTCCTGCGGAGGCCCGCGTAGAAGCGGACCGTCTCCCCGGTGAAGCCGGTGAAAGCGGCGGCGTCGGGCATGTCGTCCTCCCGGCGGATATTCTATCAAAAAGCCCGGATCGACCCCAGAGGCCTCGAGCCCCCGGGCCCCGTTGCCGGGGGCAAAGGCGTTGTGCTATAAGTCCGGAGAACGGGAGTGATCATGGACAAGAACAGGTGGGTCGCGGAGTTCCCGGCGGCGGTGACCGTCTGCGACGCGGAGGGGCGCATCCTGGAGATGAACGCCCGGTCGCGGGAGGTGTTCGCGGCGGACGGCGGCGCGGCCCTCGTCGGCACGAACGTCCTCGACTGCCACCCCGAGCCGAGCCGGACCAAGCTCCGGGAGATGATGGCCGGCGAGAGGACGAACGCCTACACGATCCGCAAGAACGGGAAGAGAAAGCTCATCTACCAGGCGCCGTGGTACAGGGACGGCATCTTCGCCGGCTTCGTCGAGCTCTCGCTCGAGATCCCCTGGGAGATGCCTCACTTCGACCGCGACACGGAAGGGGTCAAACCTTAAATTTTTTAAATTTTTCTGACTGTCCTTCGATATCTCTAGGGCAAAATTAAAAAATTTAAGGTTTGACCCCTTCTTATAAAAGCATCGTGGTGAGGAGCGGCACGTAGGTGATGAGCAGGACCGCCGCCAGGCCCAGCAGCAGGAAGACCAGCACGTCCCGGTAGACCCGGTGGATGGGCTCGTTGAACCGGTAGGACGCGAGGAAGAGGTTCAGCCCGACCGGCGGCGTCAGATAGCCCAGCTCCAGGTTGGCCAGGAAGATGATGCCCAGGTGGACGGGGTGGATCCCGAAGTGGTTCCCCAGGGGGATGATGAGCGGGACGACGACCAGGATGGCCGAATAGATGTCCATGAGGCTGCCGACGACGAGCAGGGCCAGGTTCAGCAGCAGCAGGAAGACGTACTTCGACGAGATCGTCGCCGCGACCCATTCGGTGAGCTTCTGGGGGATCTGGGCGTCGATGACGTAGTACGACAGCGCGTTGGCCATGGCGATGATGACCAGGACGCCGCCGATGATGGGCACGGCCTGGAGGAACATCCGCGGCAGGTCGCGGACCCTCATGTCCTTCTTGACGAAGGTCTCCACGATCCAGACGTAGAGCAGCGCGACCGCGGCGCTCTCCTGCAGGCTGGCGACGCCCCCGAAATACAAGCCGAAGACGAGGGGCGGCAGCAGCAGCTCCCAGAACGAGTCCCCAAACGCCGCCGCCGCCTCGCGGAGCCTCGGCCGCTGCCGGGGCATGCCGCGCTTCCACGAATGGACGATCCCGATGGCCATGACCGAGACGACGAGGAAGGCCCCCGGCAGCAGCCCGCCGACGAACATGTCCTTGATGCTCGCCTGCGCGGTCACTCCGTAGATGATGACCGGCAGGCTCGGCGGGAAAAGCAGCCCGATGCTGCCCGAGGCGGTCAGCAGCCCCACGGTGAACCTCTTGGGATAGCCCGCCTTCTCCAGGATGACGGCCAGGAGCCCCCCGAGGGCCAGGATGGTCACGCCCGAGGCGCCGGTGAACGTCGTGAAGAAGGCGCAGACGAGGACGGCCATGACCGTCAGCCCGCCCGGGAACCATCCGAACACGGCCTGGAAGAATCGCACCAGCCTCTCCCCCGCCTTGCTCTCCGAGAGGAAGAACCCGACCGCCGCGAACAGCGGGATGGCCGGGATGGCGTTCCCGGTGAGCACGGAGTAGGCCTGGTTGGGGACGATCTCGAGCGGCAGCCCCGACTTGACGAAGAGCAGGAGCGCGATCCCTCCGAGGACGGTGAAGATGGGCAGCCCCAAGAGCGCCGCGCCGACGAGGACGACGGCCGCCGGGCCGGCCGCCGCCGCGAGGACCGGCTTCAGCGCTCCCGCCGCCGACTCCAGCCAAGGCACTGCGACCTCGCCGCCGCGCGTCAGGAGCTGGACGAGCGGCTCGAATCCCAGCACGGTCCCCAGGACCGCGGCAGCCGCCCCCGCCGCGGGCCGCGCCCTCTTTTTCTCGAGCCCGGTGATGAAGCGCAGGCTCATGGCCAGGAAGCCCGCGGCCATGACCAGGACGACCAGCCGCTTCGGCAGGAAGCCGACCCGGTCGGCGGCGGCGAAGGCGTTCCGGGCGAACGAGATCGAGCTCAGCCCGAAAGCCAGGGTCAGCCCCGCCGCCAGGACCGCCGAGAGCGTCGCGGCGAAGGCCTTCAGGCCCTTGGGCAGGAACAGCCCCGTGGCCAGGGCGAGGTGCCTCTTCTCCCGGGACGCGACGGCCCCGGCGACGAACGTGGCCGCGAGCACGAGGTGCTCGACGTAGACGCCGGAGTGGCGGACCCCCGTATTGAGGACCTTGCGGGAGACGACCTCGACGAGGAGGACCGCGGCCAGGAGGAAGATCGTCAGAAAGGCCAGAGAGTCCTCGGCCGCGCGGGCGGCGCGGACGAGCCTACTGGCCACGTTCCTTCCGGTACTCCCGGACATAGCCGATGATCCGGTCGTAGATCTCCTTCGAGAACACCGGGCCCACGAACCCCTCGGTGGCCCGGGCCACGAGCTCGCGCCACTTGGCCAGCGCGGCGGGCGGGGGGTCGTGGACGACGAGCCCGTTGTCCTTCATCATCCCGATGGCGTCGGCTTCGAGGCTCATCGTCTCCTCGTAGAGCCCCTCGGCCGCGACGGCGACCGCGTCGAGGAACGGCTGGCGCAGGTCGGCGGGGACGGAGGCCCAGGCCCTGTCGCTCAGGAGCAGCCCGCCGACGAGCGGGGCCAGCGACGGGGAGAGCATGTGAGGGACGAGGGCGAAGTACTGGCCCGAGCCGGCCAGGAGCGCCGGCAGGTAGGCGGCCGAGACCACGCCGCTCTGGAGATGGACCATCAGGTCGTTCGGGCCGCTCGTGACGACCTCGTAGCCCATCCTCTTCCAGACCTGCTCGAGCTCGGGGAAGTCCTCGGTCACGCTGATCTTGAGCCGCTTGAGGTCGTCGGGATCGACGACCGCGGTCTTGGTGAAGATGTTGACCCAGCCGGCCTGGGTCCACAGCATCGTCTTGAAGCCCTTGCCCTCGATCGTCTTCTCGAACGAGGGCTTCATCCGCTCGAAGACGGCGACGAACTCCTCGCGCGAATGGAAGAGGAAGGGGATGGAGAGGACCGTCAGGGAGTGGTCGATCTTGGCCAGGCCCATGTTCGAGAACACGCCGCCCTGCAGGACGCCCAGGCGCATCTTGCGGATCATGTCCTGCTCGCTCCCGGCGATCCCGCCGGGGTAGATCTTGACCTGGACGGCCCCGTTCGAGATCCGCTCCCACTCCCGGGCCATCCTCTCCAGCGCCTTGTCCCAGGGCGAGCGGCCGGGCGCGATGCTGGCGATCTTGAGGACGATCGCCCCGGAGGAGGCGACGGTCTCGGCCGGGGCGCCGGCGGCCGGGACGGTCCCGAGCGCCAGGACGAGCGCGATCGCGGCGGCGGTTGTCTTGTTCATGGGCCATCCATTTCGATGAAGAGGTCGTCGATGTGGTCGAGGAGCCAGCGGGCCTTGCGCCGGTTGAGGGTGTTGACGAGACGGTTGGGCGGGCTGCTCTCCGGGTCGAAGGCCAGGACCCGCTCCAGGAGCTCTTTGAACTCGGCCGCGTTCTGCTCCTTGACCGAGACCGTCGTGGCCAGGGCCAGGAGCGACGAGGTGTCCGACCCGCCGGCCACGGCCTGGGCCCGGGCGAAGTGCTCCCGGGCCTTGGCGGCGTCCCCGCCGAGGTAGCCGGGCAGCGAGCCGTAGTAGCCGACGTAGAAGGCGTCGAGGGAGCCGTTGCCGTACCCCGGCTCGAGGGCGGCGACCCGCTCGATCATGGCCTTGGTCCGGGGCACGGTCTGGCCGAGGGTCATGTCGAAGGGGTCGACGGCGAAGGCCGCCATCCAGCCGAGCGCGGTCCAATAGAGCAGGGACGCGTCCTCCCTCCCGAACGGGGCCATGGCCGCCTCGAATTGCCGGTCCTTGAGCTGCCGGAAGACGCGGGGGTTCTTCTTTTCGAGGGCGACGAAGAGGATGTCGCGGCCGCGCAGGTAGAGGTTCTTGGCCCGGGCGAGCAGGGCGTCCCTGGTCTCGGCCTCCCGGCGGGGCGTCATGTCCGCGGGCGTCTGGACGAAGGCGTTGGCGTACATGATGTAGAGGCTGCCGGTGCGGAGCCGCAGGCCGTCGTGGCCGGGCAGGGAGGCGAGCAGGGTCTCGTAGAGCTTGATGGCGAAGGGCAGGGCGTCGGCGACGAAGTCGGGGTCGTTGTCCGAAGTGAAGACGTCGACGGACGAGGAGCCGGAGAGCATCCCGGCGGCCTTCTTCAGGGCCAGCTTCTCGACGGAGCAGGCGCCGAGCGAGAGGGCCAGGACGAGCCCCGCCGCGGCGGCGCCGCGCCCGACCCGCTTCCCTGCCGTCATCCTCGGCCTCCGTGCACAGGACTTCGCATGCGTTCCGTCTCCGGCATCGACCCCGTCCCTACGCCATTAAGGATAGGCCCTGGCCCCGGTTTAGTCAAATCGGGCGGGCGGCCTCAGCCCGCCTTCCGGGCGCTCCGCCTGAAGAAGAGATAGACGGGGACGCCGGCCAGGGCCGTGCCCACGGCGACCAGGGACTCGACGGGCCGCTGGAGGAAGGCCAGGGCCAGGATGGCCGAGCCGGCCAGGATGTAGACGGCCGAAGCGACCGGGTAGCCGGGGAGCTTGACGGCGCTCAGGCCCGTCCGCCTCAGCTTGAACACGCCCAAGACCGCCAGGAGCGGGAAGATGCCCAGGGAGAAGCCCATGTACGTCAGGAGCTGCTCGAACGTCCCGAAGAGGACCATGACCGCGGCGATCGCCCCCTGGAGGACGATCGAGCGCGTCGGGACCGAGCACTTCGGGTCGACGTAGGCGACGGACTTGAAGAAGATGCCGTCCCGGGCCATCGAGTAGTAGACGCGCGGCCCGAGGATGAGATAGGCGCTGAGGGAGGAGAAGAGGGCGAAGGAGATGAGGAGGGAGAGCACCGTCTCGGCGGACCGCCCGAAGAGGTTGCCCGCGGCCAGGCCGCCGACGGAGATGACGCCCTCCATCTGGGCCGGCGGGATGGCGTAGATGTAGAAGAGGTTGAGCGCGGCGTAGAGCAGCGTGACGACGGCCGTCCCGAGGAGGAGCGAGCGGGGCAGGTTCCGGGACGGGTCGCGGACCTCGGAGCCGACGTAGGCCGAGGCGTTCCAGCCGCTGTAGGCGAACATGATCCACATCAGCGCCAGACCCATGGTCTTGAAGCCGCCGAAATCGAAGCTGAAGGGGGCGGCGGCGGAGAGGTGGGAGAGGCTCCCCCGGCCGAAAGCGAACCCGGCGGCGACCAGCCCGACGATGAGCAGGACCTTCAGCCCCGTCAGGGCGTTCTGGACGCGGGCCCCGGCCTCGAGCCCCCGGGTGTGGAGGAAGGTGAAGGCGGCGATGATGACGATGGCGTAGAGCTTCTTCATGACGACGGCTTCCGCGGGGCCGCCGAAGAGGCCGGGCGCGAGCAGTCCGGGAAAGGCCCGGGCCAGGTATTCGGAAAAGCCGATGGCCGACGCGGCGATGGGCGCGGAGAAGCCGACGAAGAACGAGACCCAGCCGGAGAGGAAGCCCAGGAGCGGGTGGTAGAGGCGCGAGAGAAAGGCGTATTCCCCGCCGGCCTGCGGGAAGGCGGCCCCGAGCTCGCCGTAGCTCAGGGCCCCGCACAGGGCGATCAGGCCGCCGAGGAGCCACAGCCCGAGCATGACGCCGGGGTGGCGGAGGTCCTTCATCAGCAGTCCCGAGGTCGTGAAGATGCCGGCCCCGATCATGTTGGCGATGACGATGTTGGTCAGGGGGAAGAGCCCGAGCTTGCGGGCCAGACCGTTGGCGCCCGCGTTCCCGGAGACGGGCGGGGCGGAGGGAGCGCCGGGGGTCGCCGTCGGGTCGTCTCTCATGTTCCGCGGCTCTACTCTATCCGCCGCCCGCCACCCTGTCAAACCGTCCCTGCGAAGACCTGTCCCCCTCTTTGAGGCCGGACAGGCTCAGGCTCGATCCCTTCTTTTTTTGAGCCGGTTGGTGACGAGGGCCAGCAGGAACAGCGGGCCGGCGAAGGCCGCGGCGCCGGCGGCGAAGCCGACGTTCGACCCCTTGAGGAGGCCCACGCCCCAGCCGAGCTGGTCCTCGTTGACGAGATAGGTCCAGGTCGAAGACGGGCCTTTCAGGCCCTCGGCGTCGAGGTCGACGGGACCCTCGCACCCGATCAGGCGCTCCAGCGTCTTCGCGACCTCGGCGCCGATCTTCTCCTCCAACCCGAGGAAAGCGTCGGTCGCGGCCTTCTGGAACTCCTGGAGCGGCTCCCTGCGCCCGATGGAGACGAGGTGGATGCCATCGCGGAGGTCAGCCAGCCAGGCCAAGTGATCGGCCCAGAGGCGGTCGATGTGGACGAGCACGGTCCTTCGGGCCAGTCGCGCGAACATCTCCCGGCCGAAGCGGGCCTCTCCGTCCGCCGCAAGCCCGGGCGAAGGTTCGAACTTCGCGGCTTCCCCCCGGTCCGCCGCGCCCGCCGGAACCCCGGCGGGCGGGCCGAAGACGGCGTCGCGCCACCCGGCGACGATCCCCCTCTGCGTCTCGACCAGCGTCGAATAATCCCAGAGGGCCCGGCGGAGGTCGAGGTTCCGGCCTTCGATGATGCGCTGGCCGTGCACGATATCCACGCGAAGGGCTTCGCTGTCGAGAGGTCCGTCCCTCCGGGCCAGCCGGTGGCGCTTGAAGAACCGCGGGCCGAGGCCGTACCGCTCGAAGATGTCGTCCTCGAGGCTGATGAAGAACCGCGACGAGCCGGGATCGCCCTGCCGGCCGGACCGGCCGCGGAGCTGGTCGTCGATGCGCACGCTCTCGTGGCGGTTGGTGCCGACAACATAGAGCCCGCCCAGGGCGGCCACGCGTTCTCGCTCCTCCTCGTTCGGCCCGCCGAGCTTGATGTCCGTGCCCCGGCCGGCCATGTTGGTCGAGATGGTCACCGCGCCGGGGGCGCCCGCCCGGGCGATGACCGCCGCCTCGAGCTCGTCGTTCCTGGCGTTGAGCACCTCGCACGGGACGCCGGCCCGGCCGAGAGCCGCGGCCAGCCCCTCCGACTCCCTGACGCTCGCCGTGCCGACCAGGACGGGCCGGCCCGAGGCGCGGACGCCGGAGATCTCCCGGACGAGGGCGGCGAGCTTGGCTTCCTTGTGGGTGAAGACGACGTCGGGGAGATCGGCGCGGACGCACGGCTCGTGCGGGGGGACGACGACGACGCCCAGGCCGTAGAATTCCTTGAGCTCCCGGGCCGACGTCCGGGCCGTGGCCGTCATCCCGCAGAGCATCGGGTAGAGCCGGAAGAAGTGTTGGAGGGTGATCGAGCCGAGGATGCGTCCCTCGGGCCCGCGGCGGAGGCCTTCCCCGGCTTCGACGGCCGCCTGGAGGCCGTCGGGCCAGTGCCGCTTGGCCGCGACCCGGCCGGTGAACTCGTCGACGATCCCGACCCGGCCGTCGCGGACGATGTAATCGACGTCGCGCGCGAGAAGGGCCCGGGCGTGGAGGGCGCAGTGGATCCCGGCCAGGAGCGTCTCGTTCGCCGGGTCGAAGAGGTTGCCGCAGCCGAGCGCGGACTCGATCTTCCGGATGCCGGCGTCCGTGGGGAAGACGTTGGCGTTCTCGGCGTCGGTCTCGAAGTCCTCGCCCGGCGCGAGGCCGCGGACGACGGCCGCAAGGCGCGGGGCGTCGTCCGCCGCAGCCCCACCCGTGCCGGAGATGACGAGCGGGATGCGGGCCTCGTCGATGAGGATGGAATCCGCCTCGTCGACGATGGCCGCGCCGAACGGACGGTGGACGAGGTCGTCGGGCTCGAGGGCCAGCCGGTCGCGGAGATGGTCGAAGCCGGCCTCCTTGGCCGTGGCGTAGGCGACGTCGCAGGCGTAGGCGGCCCTCTTCGCCGGCCGGGCCAGGCCCTCCTGGATGACGCCGACGGAAAGGCCGAGGAGCCCGTAAGCCGGCCCCATCCAGGCCGCGTCGCGGCGGGCCAGGTAGTCGTTGAAGGTCAGGACGTGGACGGGCTTGCCGGCGAGCGCCAGGAAAGAGGCCGCGAAGACGGCGGCGAGCGTCTTGCCCTCGCCCGTCGGCAGCTCGGCGACCTTGCCGTCGGCCATGGCCAGGCCGGCGACGATCTGGACGTCGTGGGCGTCGAGGCCCGTCCCGCGGCGGGCGGCCTCGAGGGCCAGCGCGTACGCCCCGATCCTCGCCCTCGCCCCGTCGTCGACCGACGACCCGCCCTCGAAGCGCGCCCGCACGGCCGCGGCCCGTCCCGCGAGCTCCTGGTCGCTCACGCGGGAGATCCCCTCCGCTTCATGGAGCTCCCGGATCTTTCGGACCGTCCGGGCATAGTCTTCCAGATCGGTCTCCACGGCGATGCCGCGGAACCTGTCGAAGGCCGCGCGGGCCTTGCGGATCCATCCATCGTTCATCGGACTCCTCCTCTTCTTCACGTGACGGGTCGCCCTGCGGGAGCGCGGGGAGAGACGAGGAGGTCAGGCGGGCGGGCTTCGGAGGGACGCGGGCCCGGCGAAGCACGCGACGGGCGTGCCGACGCGTTCGGGCACCCCGCGCGGGCGGACCGCGAGGAGCACGCTGAACAGGAGGAAGCCGACAGCCAGGGGCAGCGGCAGGAAAAGGACCGCCAGGATCAGGATCGGGATGGCGAGCCTGGCGGTCATCGTTTTATGCCTCGCCGTCCATTCTAGTCCGCGCCTTTCGGCCCGTCAACCGGAAGACCGCGGGCGAGGGGCCGCCCGGGCAAGGGACCAGGTCTTCGCGAGTCAGGTCAGATCGAGGGCCTTGCGAAGACCCGGTCCCTTCTTTTTTGGCTTGCGCTACCCTTTTGACCCCCTTCAGGGGAAGAAAACGGCCCCCGGGCCGTCAAAACAATGTCGGTAAGGTATAATAGATGGCCACTCGGCGACGGCAGGAGCGTCCCCCGGCCACGGGGACGCGAGACACACGGAGAAAAGGTGAATCCGCGATGAGAAAACGAACGGCCCTGATGCTGATCCTGATCCCGGCCCTGGCCCTGACCTGGGCCTGCGGCAAGTCCGACGAGGGCCCGGCCGCAGCCCAGGGCTCGCCCCAGGCGAAAGCCCAGGCAAGCGCCCCGGCCGGCAAGGCCTCCCCCGGCGGCCAAGGCCGGCCCGGCGAGCCCCTGCTCGAGCCGCTTCCCGTCAACGTCGAGACCGTCGCCCGCCGGAGCCTCAACTCCTACCTCGTCCTCAACGGCATCGTCGAGCCGGAGCGCCAGGTCCAGGTGTTCTCGCGCCTCCCGGCCTACGTCAAGCAGATCGTCAAGGAGGAGGGCGCCTACGTCCGCGAGAACGACGTCCTGGCCGTCCTCGACGACACCGAGATCCGGATCAGCCACGAGCAGGCCCGGATCGCCCTCGAGCAGGCCAAGCTCACCCTCGACGAGGCCGGGAAGAACCTCGCCCGGAGCCTGGAGCTCTTCAAGAAGGAGCTCATCTCCGAGCAGGAGCACCAGACGACCGAGGCGACCTACAAGCAGCGCCTCCTCGACCACCAGAACCGCGAGGAGAATTCCAAGGACCTCGAGCTGCAGCTCAACTGGACGCGCATCCGCTCGCTCGCCGAGGGCTACGTCACGGAGCGGCTGATCGAGGCCGGCGGCCGGGTCACGGCCAACCAGCACGCCTACACGATCGAGGACTTCAAGCCGCTCCTCGTCCGGGTCTACGTGCCCACGAGCGACGCCATCGGCCTCGCGACCGGCCTCCCGGCGGACGTCGCCACCGAGATCCTCAAGGGCGAGAAGTTCAAAGGCAGCGTCACCCTGATCAATCCCCGCGTCGACGTCCAGACGGGCACGATCAAGGTCACCGTCGAGGTCTACGACGACACCCTCCGGCTCAAGCCCGGCATGTTCGTCGAGGTCCGCATCGCCACGGGGGCCAAGGACGACGTCCTCGTCATCCCGCGCAAGGCCGTCCTCTTCAAGACCGGCAAGACCTACGTCTTCGTCCTCGAGAACGGCCGGGCCGGCCAGCGCGAGGTGACGCTCGGCCTGACCGAGGAGGACCAGGCCGAGGTCGTCAGCGGCGTCGCCGAGGGCGACGTCATCGTCTCGGTCGGCGTCGAGAACCTCAAGGACGGCCAGCCCGTCACCGTGCTCCCGCTATGAAGATCGTCAAGTTCTCCATCAACCGGCCGGTCTCGGTGTTCATGTTCACCGTGGCCGCGGTCATCTTCGGCTTCATCTCCTACTCCCGCCTCAACCTCAACCTCCTGCCCACGATCTCCTACCCGACCCTGACCGTGAAGACGGAGTACCCGGGCACGGCGCCCTCGGAGATCGAGAACATCATCTCCAAGCCCATCGAGGAGACCTGCGGCGTCGTCGACAACGTCATCCGCATCTCGTCGGTCTCCCGGGCCGAGCTCTCCGAGGTCACGATCGAGTTCGCCTGGCACACGAACATGGACTTCGCCACGCTCAAGGTCCGGGAGAAGCTCGACCTCCTGCGCTTCCCGACCGGGGCGACGAAGCCCGTCATCCTCCGTTACGACCCCAACCAGGACCCGGTCATGAAGCTGGGCCTGACCGGGGACGCCGACTTGGCCCGCATCCGCTACGTCGCCGAGAAGGAGGTCAAGCAGGCCCTGGAGAGCATCGAGGGCGTCGCCGCCTGCTCCATCTCGGGCGGCCTCGAGGACGAGATCCACATCGACATCGACGAGCAGAAGCTCAGCCTCCTCAACATCCCCATCGCCACGGTGGCCAGCCGCCTGGCCCAGGAGAACGTCGACCTCTCGGCCGGCATCCTCAAGCAGAAGGACACCCAGTTCCTGGTCCGGACGGTCAACCAGTTCCGGGACGTCGAGGAGATCAAGGGTATCATCGTCGAGAAGCGCGGCGACGTCCAGATCACCCTGGGCAGCATTGCCGAGGTCTTCCGCGGCTACAAGGAGCGCAAGGTCATCTCGCGCATCAACGGCCGGGAGTGCATCGAGGCGGCCATCTACCGGGCCGCCGACGCCAACACCGTCACCGTCGTCAACGAGGTCACCGAGCGGCTGAAGTCGGTCGAGCAGAACATCCTCAAGCCGCGCGGCCTGAGCTACGTCCTCATCACCAACCAGTCGAAGTTCATCAAGAGCACGATCGACGAGGTCAAGTCGACGGCCGTCATCGGCGGCCTCCTGGCCGTCCTGGTCCTCCTCTACTTCCTCAAGAACGTCCGCAGCACCCTGATCATCGGCACGGCCATCCCCGTCTCCGTCGTCGTCACCTTCTTCCTGATGTTCTCGTCCAAGATCACGCTCAACATCATCTCGCTCGGCGGCCTGGCCCTGGGCATCGGCATGCTCGTCGACAACTCCATCGTCGTCCTGGAGGCCATCCAGCGGTACCGCGACGCGGGCATGGCCGCGGCCGAGGCCGCCTACAAGGGGACGACCGAGGTCGCGGGCGCCGTCACCGCCTCGACCCTGACGACGGTCGCCGTCTTCTTCCCCATCGTCTTCGTCGAGGGCATCGCCGGCCAGCTCTTCAAGGACATGGCCCTGACCGTGACCTTCTCGCTCCTGGCCTCCCTGGTCGTGTCGCTGACGGTCGTGCCCATGCTGGCCGGGGCGATGCGGCGGGAGAACGCCCGCGAGCTCCTGACGCCCTTCCTGAAGAGCGTCTTCAAGCCCCTCGACAGGGTGTACGACCGTATCTTCGAAACCTACAAGAAGCTCCAGGAGGCCTCGTTCAAGAAGCGCCGCCTCATCCTCGTCGTCGTCCTGGCCCTGTTCCTGGCCTCGCTCGGCCTGAGCCGGTTCATGGGCCAGGAGCTCATCCCGGTCATCTCCCAGGGCGAGTTCATCGTCAACGTCGAGTTCCCCCCCGGGACCTCGCTCCGCGAGAACGCGTCCGTCGTCTCCGAGATCACCGGGGTCCTCGAGCGCAACCCCGAGGTCGCCAGCGTCTACGAGCTCATCGGCAAGGGCTCGCGGGGCGGCATCTCCTTCCAGGAGGAGATGGAGAACCTGTCGGAGTTCACCATCCGGCTCCAGGCCGGCATCCTGGGCAGGGCCGAGGACGTCATCATGGACCGGGTCCGGAAGGACCTCGAGGCCTTCCCGACGGCCCAGATCAAGGTCTACAAGCCGCGCCTGTTCTCCTTCAAGGCCCCGCTCGAGGTCGTCGTCTCGGGCATCGACCTCGACCGCATCAAGGAGATCTCCGACGAGATCCTGGCCCGGATGAAGACGATCCCCGGGCTGATCGACCTGAAGTCGAGCATGGAGGAGGGCTACCCGGAGGTCCAGATCGTCTTCGACCGGGCCGTCCTGGCCTCGCAGGGGATGACCATCAACCAGGTCGGCTCCCAGCTCCGCAACAAGATCGAGGGCGAGGTCGCCACCCGCTTCATCGAGAGCGACCGCGAGGTCGACATCCGCGTCCGCCTGTCCGAGGACTGGCGCGACCGCGTGGAGAAGATCGGCCGGATCACCATCCGCAACGGCCTGGGGGCCATCGTGCCCCTCAAGTCCCTGGCCGCCATCGAGATCAAGGAGGGCCCGGCCGAGGTCCGCCGCA